>CAZSNJ010000008.1:0-25035 GCA_964608525.1 Candidatus Woesearchaeota archaeon
CTATCAATAATTCGTCATTATCTCTTTCATTATTATCATTTTTATCAAAAAAATATATTATAGGATATTTTGATACATGAATGCCATGAATTAATTTAGTTCCCTTAGAAATGCTTTTCGGATTTTTTATAAAAAGATAATATTCTATAACATCACTAAAACCATCTCTATCAAAAGAATATTCATGAACATGATAATTAATTTTATTAATTGTAATTTTACTCTTTATAGAATTCTTTAATTTATAATTAGAAAATTTTGGAGGAATTGGGGAACGTAAAATAATAGAAGGTATTTTTTTTACTAATCCATTCTCTGGAGAAGTTATTTTTCCTAATGAGAAATTTGGGGACATTAAACATAAAACAAGTAATGAAGAGATTAAACTTTTTTTCATTTTAATTTATCTATAGAAATAAAGTTCTTTTTAAAACTTATTATAATAAATGAACTTGGGAGGAATCGAATCATATATGAATTATAAATAGGCTCGGAGGGAATCGAACCCTCATTTTTCGGGCCGAAACCGAATTGTCGATCCATTAACATACGAGCCTATAGTATTTATGTCTAATTTACCTTTTAAAATATTTTCTCTTTGTTGTAAGGTCAAATTTGTAGGACAATGACCATGTTTTTTCCAAACTAAATATCTTGAAAACTTAACAGAATTTTTACTTCCAATTAGATTCATCCATTTAAGCAATCTTTCAACACCACTAATTATAATCATATATCTATAACTATTATTTCTATACTTTGTTTTCTTTGGTTGAAAATTATAAACAAAATGACCTATTTCAAGTTCATTGAGCATAAAACAAACTCCTTCAGATAGCTTTTGGGAGACAGTTCCAATACAGATAAGAGGATAATAATTATAATTTCTCTTAAAAAAAGAGTAATTTTTTAGAGTTCTTCTATTTTGAAAACCTATATGGCCATCTGTATCTAACAATCCTCTCAAAAACATTGAATAAATTAATTTATCTTTACTCCTCAAAATCAACTTAGGAACTCTAACTATTAGAGACTTCTTACCAAAAGGAAAATCCAATTTATTAAGGATATGAAATTGGGTATTTGTACTAACAAAACCATAAGTTCCTTTAGTATAAAATTTTCCTTTTAAATTCAAATTAAAAAACTTATTAATCAAAGGAATAACATGTTTATCATAATATTCTTTTTCTTCAACATTGCCAGTAATATCCAACTCTATCTTGCCAGTTTTTCTCTTTCTCAAATAACCATCCCCTGCATGAATTCCACATATTTCTGCTAATTCGGGTGTTAATTCTATCATATATATTTGTAATACATATACGTTTATATACTTTTTGGTTTTCACTTATATTAGTAATACAGAAATATTTATAATACATTTTAATCTCTTAATGATATGACTGGAAAAAACAAAAAAATGAATTACTCAGAAATTTATTTAATTCGTATGGATAAAAAACTAAAACAAAAACTAAAAAAGATTGGTAGCAAAAAGGTTAGAGAATTTCTAAACAAATTAAATGACAAACAAAATTAAAAAATGAGTTACCAATATAGTTATCTAATATTAGGAATTTTGTTTTTAATAATTTGGTTTATTTTATTTATATGGAGAAAAGATATTAGAAAAGAGATGTTATTTATGTCTCTTCTTTTCGGATTTGCAGGTCTATTAGCTGAAATAGCTTATATTAATGATTGGTGGACACCATTAACTATAACTAATACATCAATAGGAATTGAGGATTTTTTATTTGGTTTTGTTGTGGGAGGAATTGCTTCTGTAATCTATGAAGAAATTTTTAAAAAGAAAATTAGAATTAGAAGAAGAACAAAAAAGAAAAAAAATAGAAAAGATATAAGATTTGTATTTTTCGTATTAATTTTTGCGATACTATTTTTTGGTTCTCATTACATATTTAAAACAAATACATTTATATCATCATTAATTGCGTTCGGAAGTGGAATAATTTACATATATATAAGAAGAAAAGACTTGATAATAGATTCTTTAGTTAGTGGATTTCTCTTATTGGGAATTTCTCTTATTGTTTATAGCATACTAGAACTAATTACTCCTGGATGGATACAAGCATTTTGGCACTTCAAAAATATTCCTAATCTGATAATCTTTAATGTTCCTATAGATGATTTTATATGGTATTTTTTTGCAGGAGCATTTATTGGACCACTTTATGAATATTGGCAAGAGGGAAAATTAATAAATACAAAAAACTAAATTAAAAGATGAAAAGACACCATAAATGGATTATTGGAAGTTTTAGTTCTATAATTGTAATTTTTATGATAGCTAGCGGAATATTAATATATATCTCATTTGTAAATCAAACTCTAAATTATAATGAATTAAGTGCAGATATTGCAGAAACTCAAAATAATATTAATACTTTAACAGAAAATTTAATTCAAACCAAAGATGATTTAGGAGAAACAATTAAAAAATTAGATGTGAAAATTGGTTCTTTTGACGAAGAAATTGATTTATTAAAAGCATCTGCTGGAGAAGATTTTTCAGGTATAATTGAATCTTCAGTAAAATCCGTTGTAACAATAAGAACAGATGTTGGCCAAGGAACAGGATTTATTATTACAAATGAAGGATATATTGTAACAAATGCCCATGTACTTGCAGATGAACAAGGAAGACTTGCAAGCGGAATTAAAGCAATAACTCATGAACAAGAAACAATTAATGCAGATTTTATAGGTTATAATGGAGAATTAGATATAGCATTATTAAAAATTTCTGGAGATTATAATGAATTAATTCTTGGAAATTCTGAAAATATTCAAATAGGAGAAAAAGTAATTGCAATTGGAAATCCTTTAGGACTACAATTTTCTGTTTCACAAGGAATAGTTTCAGCGATTCATAGACCTGGAATAAATAAAATAGAAGCATACATTCAAACAGATGCTGCATTAAATCCCGGAAATTCAGGAGGCCCTTTAATTAATACACAAGGAGAGATAATAGGAATTAATAATTTTAAAATAAATAGTGGAGAAAATTTAGGATTTGCTTTAGAATCTAATTATATGGAAGAAGCTGTAAATGACATAGCAATTGAGGCATTAAATCAGACTTTGGTATAATCTCAAAACATTTATTAAATCTTCTTTCTAAACTTATTCATGTCTAAAAAATCAAAAGAAGGGTTATCTGTTAAAAAAGAGGAAAACTTTAGTGAATGGTTTCAGCAATTAATAATAAAATCAGAACTTGCAGATTATTCTTCTGTTTCAGGATGTATTATTTTTAGACCAACATCCCTTAATGTATGGGAAAAAACAAAAGAAATAATTGATAAAGAATTTAAAAAAATAGGGATAAAGAATTCTTATTTTCCATTACTTATTCCAGAAAAACTTTTATCAAAAGAAACAGAACATGTAAAAGGCTTTTCTCCAGAAGTTGCATGGGTAACTAATACTGGAAATACAAAATTAAGTGAGAAGCTTGCAATAAGACCAACTAGTGAAGCAATAATGTATGAGTCATATTCAAAATGGATTAGAAGCTGGAGAAATTTACCATTAAAATTAAACCAGTGGAATAATGCTGTTAGATGGGAATTTAAGCACCCTGTTCCATTTTTACGAACAAGAGAATTTTTATGGAATGAAGGACATAATGCTTACTCAAATAAAAAAGAACTTGACAAAGATAGAGATAAAATTACGAAAATATATTCTGAATTTCTAAAAAATTATATGGCAATTCCATCATTGTTAGGTAAAAAAACAGATAAAGAAAAATTTGCAGGAGCGATTGATACATATAGTTTAGAATTATATCTTCCAAATGGGAAAGCAATTCAAGGTCCAGATTATCACGATGATGGGCAAAATTTTGCAAAAGCATATGATATAAAATTTTTAGATAAAAATGGAAAAGAACAATTTGTATATCAATCAACTTATGCAATAACAACAAGAATGCTTGGAGTAATGTTTGCAATCCATTCAGATAACAAGGGTTTAATTGTCCCTCCAAAAATTGCAGAAAATAAAATTGTAATTATTCCATTAATGTTTGAAAAAAACAAAAAAATATTAAAAAAAGCAAAAGAATTATTTTCTAAGTTATCAAAATATAACCCAATTATAGATGATAGATTAGAAGTAACTCCTGGATATAAGTTTAATGAATGGGAATTAATGGGAATTCCCTTAAGAATTGAAATTGGTCCAAAAGATTTGGAAAAAAAAGAAGTTGTAGTTGTAAGACGAGATAATGAAAAAAAAGTTTCTGTTAAAATAAAAAACATAGAAAAATATATTGATAATGAATTAAGAAAAATGCAAGAAACTTTATTCAAAAAAGCACAAAAATTATTGCAGGATAATATAAGTAAAGCAGATAACTTAAAAGATGCAATTAAAAAAATAAATGAAAAAAAGATAGTCCTTGTTCCTTTAAAAAATTCTAATAATATTGAAGAAATTTTAAAAGAAAAAACAAAAGGTGCAAAAACACTTAATATTCCAAAAAAACAACCAAAAATAAAAGGGAAAAAATGTATTATTTCAGGAAAACAAGCAGATTATTGGATTTATGTTGGAAAAAGTTATTAAATAAAATAGAGCATACTATCTACTAATAAAATACCTTCTCTTTTTAATTCTAAACTATTGAAAATCTTTAGAAGGATTAACAGCTAAACCTAATTCACATTCTAACTGCAAAGTAACTTCCATCAAACTATTCAACTCTCTTTCTACAATAGTTCTTTCGTTTATCTCCATTTTTTTTGAATAACTCAAAAGAAATCAGCAAATCTTTTTTAAGCCCAAATTAGTTAGTAAGAAAAATTCAATCCAATTCAGGCTCAAAAGAAAAACACTGAATTAAATTGAGTGTGGTTTAATTAAAGCAGAGACTAAAGCAAACGCGCATGCATTCCAACACGTAGATTTTATCTTTGCTTCCATATTTTTTATAAGAAAAAACCCTTTTTATAGTTTTCTATATCTTAATTCTCTTTAATTAAATTAGTCATATTTTCTTTAAACTTTTCTAAATCTTCTACTTTAACTTGTGCTCCAACAGCATTTTCATGCCCTCCACCACGAGCTTCATTAAGATTTTTAATTGCACCTAGTACAATTTTTCTAACTCCTTTTCCCCTAACAGAAATATTTACTTTAATTCCAGAATTATACATTACTACAATAATTTTATCTTGAAAAAGATAACTTAATTCATTTGATAATTCCGCACTAATACTTAAATCTCCTGAATATTGAAAGAATAAAATTTTTCCAGGTTCTTTATTTGCTATTGCTTTATCAATTAATGCCCTATACTTCTTATTTATTTGATTGAATCTATTATGAATAGAATAATTCTTATTATTTTCCTCAAGAACATCATAAGGGGATTTAGCTTTCATTAAAAATTTTAACATGTTAATAACATTTGTTGTTCTATCTTTTAGAGCAAATGAAAACATTTTGGCAATTTTTCCTATTTTGGATTTATAGAAAATATCAAATGCATTTTCTGACTTAAAACTCAAATCATTATAATCTTTTTCAAATTCTGAATAAAAATCCGGAACAAACTTATCTGAGATACAACCAATAACTGCAATCCACAAATCTTCTTTTTTTTGAGAAACTTGATAACAAAGATAAGTAGTTGGTTCACCATCTCTACTTTTATTAAATTCTTTTTTTAATTCATTGATATTATTAAAAAGAGGGTTATAATAATTAACAAAATCGGGAATATTATCTTTATCAATAATATGATGATCAATCCAAACAATTGGAACATTAATTTGTCTAACTTCTTTAAAAAACTCCTTAGAAATAACTGGTTTATCTAGAATGAAAATATAATCTGCATTTAGTTCTTTAATTTTTCTAAAATAATCAGGAGTTAATTCAGGAAAAGATTTTATTGGAATTCCTTTTCCCCGTCCAATATACTTTTGTAATAAAAGAAAACTACATAATCCATCATTATCATTATCAAAGAAAAACAAAGGATTTTGTGCTTTTTCAAGATGTTCTTTAATTTCTTCAACTTGTTTTTTGGTTAACATTTTACCTCCTTAATAGCACCATAAATTAAAGGTAAGGCAATAGTTGCATCACAATAAACATTAACATATTTTCCTTTTTTTTGCATTTTCCCCCATGAAATCCCCTCTGTTAATGGAGCACCACTAGATCCTCCTGATTCTGGCCTATCAGTTGTTATTTGAATTCCATAATCTGCTCCATCCTGTTTTACTGAAAATTGCATTGCTTGTTGAATAAAATTTTTTGGTAATCCCCCTCCAACATAAATCACTCCAGCTTTTTTACATGTCCAAGCAAGATCTAACATTTCTCTTAAATCATCAAAAACATCGACATTTAACTTCCCTTTATTTTTTAAAGTTTCATCTACATTTTCACCTTTGATAAGTCTTCCCCAAATCATAAGCCCAATACCAGAATCTGCAATTCCTGGACAGAAAATAGGAATTTTCTTTTCATAACAGATTCTTAAAATACTTTTTTTATCTTCTACATTCCTTCCAATCTCCCACAAAAATTCTTTAATATTCATTTTCTTAGGTAAATTAGAGTATATTTTTTCAAAAAAATCTTCCAAGGATTGATAAACTTCCTCCTTTAATAAAACATCATAAATTCTGTCTATTTTTTTATCTTTTAATTTAATATCATCTACATTTTCAACAGGTTCTTCTAATTGATAATGTTTTTCTCCTAAAGCTTCAATTAAATCATGAGTTAAATTAGCGCCAGTTGTTACAAAAACATCAGCTACCCCTTCATCCAACATATCAATAATTATTTCCTTCATTCCTCCAGGAACCATTGCTCCTGCAACACCTAAAAAGGTTTTACAATCCCTATCATTAATCATTTCTTTTAAAATCTCACTTGCTTCTCCAATTTTTCTAGCTCCAAATCCAATATATTTCATATTTTCAACTAATTCAGAGACTTTCATATCATTCTTTATTTTAATTTGTTTGATTTCTCTCATAATATTTTGTAAAAACGTGATTTTAAAAACATATGCATTTATTTATTTTGAAAAAATCTATTAAAAAATACTATACATTCTACAATCAAAATCTTTTTAAATAACAATAATTAGATAATAATACAATGAATAAATGGTTTGAACTCTTATTTGGATTAATCTTACTTATAGGAGCTATTTTAATTGCATGGTACTCATCATCATGGACTTTATTAGGAAAAGATCTTAATTTCCTTCATTCAGCATGGATTTTTCTAAAAGGAGGAATTTTCTGGTTTGTAGCTCTACTAGGACTTCTTTTTATTATACTTGGAATTAGCGATTTAAAAGAATAAAAAAATTTCTAATTGAGAAATTTAAGTACTTTTTCTAAAATAAAAAGTTAAAAAAATATAAATTTAATTAAGCACCCTTTCTAGAATTCAATAAAGTTAAAAAAAATAAAAAAAATAATCAATAAAATTATTCAAGCATTAAGCCAACAATTGCTGCTACTGCTCCGCCAATAACATCTAACCACAATCCAGTTACCCAATGTCCAACTAATGCAACAAGACCTGCAAGAACAATAACCCATTTTTGCCAATCATTCATTTTAACCTCCTTTCTTATTTAATTTGATAAAAATAATAAGGAATAAGTGTATTTAAAATTAACTGATTTATCAAGATATAGAAATAAGAATTCCCTCTATAATCGCCGCAATAATTAAAAGAGGAAGAATAATAAATAAAAAAACTCTTAATGAATTTATTAAATATTCTCTAAAAGATTTGCCTCTATTATTTTTAAAAATAAAGGTACCCAATTTTAAACCTAAACCAAAAGAAATAAAAATTGCAGGTAATTCAAAAATTCCATGAGGTAAAAGTTTCCACAAAACAAAAAATCCTTCTTGTTTTACACTGATTGATGCAACAAAACCAAGTAAATAACCATTAACAATAGTTACAATAACTGGAAAAATACCCAATAATAATCCAAAAATTATTCCAAAAAAACTAGTTTGTGCATTGTTCAAAAGAATAAATCTAATTAATTCTCCTTGAGACATATCCTTTGTTTTTTCTAAGAGGTCTTTAATGAATTCTAATATTTGTTCTACAATAAATTCAGGGGTTGGAAGAAAAAAACCAATTAAAATAAATACAAAAAAAAGTCCAATAACTGAATAAATAAAATTTTTAGATTCTTTAATATAATTCCAACTTGCCCTGTATTGTTCTTTTAAATTAAATTTATTTCTCATCTTAACTAAAGTGTCTACTGATATATTGAGTTTTATTCTTATAAGTATTTCTTAAATAAATTCCATAAATTAATCCAATTATTAATCCTCCAAGATGTGCTGTATTACCAATAGGGATATTTCCTGCGGCAGAAATAAACCAAAGTACAACCAAAATTCCTGGAGCCGCATATTTCATTTTTATTGGAATTGGAATAAACATTACATAAACAGGTAAATTAGGCGTAATTATCATTAAAAATCCCACTAATCCGAATAAAGCACCTGATGCTCCAACTGCAAAAGTATTAAAATCATTTTGGAATATCAAAGAAAGTAAAACAAAAAATAATCCTGCAAATAATCCTGCAATTAAATAAAAATATAAATATCTTTTAGCACCTAAAATTCTCTCAACTAAAGTTCCAATAAAAAGTAAGGATAACATATTTGCAAAAATATGCCAAATATTTCCATGCATAAACATACTTGTTAAAAAAGTCCAAAGATATTTTCCTTGAAAAATATTAGAGGGTTTTACTGCAATATAATCTAAAAATTTTATATTACTATAAATTAGAATACTAAAAATAATAAATAAGGCTATATTTATTAAAATCAAATTAGTATTTATACTAAAATTATTAAAAAAACTCCTTTTTTTCTTAGGATAAATCCTATAAACTCCAACCATTCTTAATTATTTTCTCTTTTTCTTAGTTTTCTTTTTTATTTTTTTGATCTTAGACTTTTTCTTTATTTTCTTCTTAACCTTTGATTTTTTCTTTATTATTTTCTTAATGGGTTTTTTAATTTTTTTCTTTTTCATTGCTTTTTTCTTTTCTAATCTTAATTTTTCCTCTTTTTTTATTTCCTTAAGTTTTATTTTATCTAATTTTTCCTTTTCTTTTTTAATCTCTTCTTCAACAAAGTATAATTCTTTTTCTAATTTATTAAGATTTTTTTTAAATTCCCTCAGAATTTTAGTATTATCTCTCATAGAAAAAATATTCCCACATTCATTACAAGTAAAATCATGAAGTAAAGCATTCTCTTCATTAAATTCAATATTACATCTCTCACAAATATAAAATTGTTTTATCTCTCTACTTTTTATTTGATGCTGTAATTGATCAATTCTCTTTTTTAAAGTATTTCTTAAGAATTCCAGAGATTTAAAAATTTCAATCTTCCAAAAATAAGTATACCACCCTTTTCTTTTGTCTTTTTTTCTTATTGAAGATACTAATCCATTATCTGAGAGTTTATAAAGAATGTTTCTTGCTTGATTAATTGTAATATCCATTTTTTTTGCTATTAAAAATTCATTTACATGCTTTTTGCTATCAAGTAAATCAACTATTTCTTCTACAGGT
This sequence comes from Candidatus Woesearchaeota archaeon, assembly GCA_964608525.1. GTDB lineage: Archaea > Nanobdellota > Nanobdellia > Pacearchaeales > GW2011-AR1 > NP1466. The sequence goes on from CAZSNJ010000008.1 coordinate 9,641, forward strand.
CTTCCAACAGCAATAACAACAACTTCTTTAAGAAATTTTTTTAACATTTAGATAATAAAAATAACCCTAATAAATACCTTTCGGTTTTTATTAATAATATTTATTTAACTTTAAAAAAAAATAAGGTTTTTAAACCTATATGCCCTATTATATATATTAAAATATAGATTTAAGGTTATAATAAAATGGGGTGGTTTAATAAAAAAGAAGAAAAAGGTATTCCTTCATTACCTAAACTTCCTGAACTTCCAAAAATAGATGATGAAATAGATTATCCTAATGAACCTATTCATCAATTACCAAGTTTTCCGAATAATTCTCTTGGAGAAAGATTTTCTCAAAATGCTATAAAAGATGCTATTACTGGGGGAAAAGAAGGTGAAAAAGAGTCTATTCCAGATGATTTCGCACATGATAGAACACGAATGATGGAAGAACCTCTAAGAGAACCACTAACTAAAGAAATTCCTGAAGGATTTAATAAGGGTACATCAAAAAAAGTAAAAAAAACAGGTCCTGTTTTTATAAGAATAGATAAATTTGAAGAAAGTTTACAAATATTTGAAGAAACAAAAAGAAAAATATATGAAATGGAAAAAATATTAAATGAAATAAAAGAAATAAAAAATGAAGAAGAAGAAGAATTAAATTCCTGGGGAAATGAAGTGCAATTAATCAAAAAACAAATTGAGAAGGTAGACAAAGAAATTTTTTCTAAAATAGAATGAAATTAAAAAAGAATAAGATTAAGGGTGAAAACATAGTTCATATTAGAATTGGTTATGATGAAGCACTTCAGTCAAAAAAAGATATTCTTCTTTCAGAAATGAGTTTATTGAAAGTAATAAAAATAATGAAGAAATATCATCTTTCTAGAATGAATGAACTAAAATTAAAGTTAAAATTATATAAAAAAATAAGAGGAATAAATATTCAAATAAAAAAATTACAAAATGTTCTTCCAAAAACAGAAATTTCTCAAGTATTAAAAGAAGAAAAATCTTTTAAGAAAATAAGAAATCAAAAAGTATTTGTAAATAAAGAGAGAAAACAGGATAATAGAATAGAATCTCAACTTAAGGATATTCAAAGTAAACTTAATTCATTAAGTTAAATTAATAATAAACAAATATTTTTAAAACTCTAGTTCTTAATCAAATAATGAACAGAAAAAAATTAATTAAAAGGTATATAGATTTTTTCAAATCAAAAAAACATAAAGAAATCCCGAATGTAAGTTTAATCCCTGAAAATGACCCAACCGTTTTATTTATTATTGCTGGAATGCAACCTATAGTGCCTTATTTATTAGGAGAAAATCACCCACTTGGAAGGAGATTAGTAAATGTTCAAAGATGCATAAGAACTGTTGATATAGATGACGTTGGAGACTCCTATCATCACACTTTCTTTGAAATGTTTGGCAATTGGTCACTTGGAAGTTATTGGAAAAACGAAGCTATAGAATTAACCTTTGAATTTTTCACAAAGATTTTAAAAATTCCTTTGAATAAGTTAGCAGTAACCTGTTTTAAGGGTAATGAAAATTCCCAAAAAGATAATGAGGCAATTGAAATTTGGAAAAAAATGGGAATTCCAGAAAAGAGAGTTGCTTTGTTAGAAGAAAACTGGTGGGGTCCAGCAGGAAAAACAGGACCGTGTGGTCCAAACACCGAAATTTTTTATTGGAAATCTAATAATCCAGTTCCAGAAGCTTTTGATCCAAATGATGAAGAAAACTGGGTCGAATTGGGAAATGACGTTTTAATGGAATTTATCAAAGATTCTGATGGAAACTATAATCTCGCAAAACAAAAAAATATTGATTTTGGAGGAGGCGTTGAAAGAACAATTGCTACTCTTCAAGGATTTAATGATAATTATCTTACAGAGATATGGAAACCAATAATAAAACAAATTGAAAAATTATCTGGAAAGAAATACGAAGAAAATAAAAAAGAAATGAGAATAATTGCAGACCATATAAAAGCAGCTGTTTTTATAATTGCTGATGGAATCACTCCTTCAAATACTGAACAAGGGTATGTTTTAAGAAGATTAATAAGAAGGGCAATAAGATATGGGAAAAAATTAAATATTAACTCTGTTGTAGAAATCGTAGAACCTATTTTTAAAATCTATAATGATTACAAATTAGATAAAAAGAAAATAAAATCAGAGTTAGAAAAAGAAGAAGAAAGATTTAATCAGACCTTAGAAAAAGGGTTAGGACAATTAAAAAAAATGGTTAAGAATGAGACTATTTCTGGCAAAGACGCATTTCTTCTTTACCAATCTTATGGTTTTCCAATCGAAATGACAAAAGAAATCGCAATGGAAAGCAGATCTTCTGTTAATATAAATGATTTTCAAAAGGAATTGAAAAAACACCAAAAACTTTCAAGAACTGCTGCAAAAGGAAAATTTTCTTCAGGCCTTGCAGACAATAATGAACAAACAACAAAACTTCATACAACAACTCATTTACTTTTAGCTGCAATTAAAATAGTTTTAAAAGATAAAAACATAATTCAAAAAGGAAGCAATATAACAAAAGATAGATTAAGATTAGATTTTAATTTTTCAAGAAAATTAACTGATGACGAAAAAAGTAAAATAGAAGAATTAGTTAATGCACAAATACAAAGAGCATGTGAAGTTGTACATGAAGAAATGCCTCTTAGAAAAGCAAAAGAAAAAGGTGCAACAGGAGTTTTTAATGCAAAATATGGAGAAGTTGTCTCAGTCTATACAATTAAAAATTGTTCAAAAGAAATTTGTTCAGGACCTCATGTAAAAAATACTTGTGAATTAGGAACTTTTAAGATAAAAAAAGAAGAATCTTCAAGTTCGGGTGTTAGAAGAATTAAAGCTATTTTGGAATAAAATTATTTAACAAGGGGAAGAATTCCTAAAATTATAATTATTCCACTTAAATAAGAGACATTATTGCTTTAAAAAAAACTATTATCAATATTATTGCAAGACCTATTTTAATTATTTCAATTAAATTAATTTGTCCTCTTTTTTTCATTTTAAGTTCTAATTTGTTTAAACGATCATAGATATTTAAAGATTCCTCTATTTTTTTAAATTTATTAATTAGCAAATTTAACTTAGTTCTACTATCAAAAACATAATATCCCAAAACAACAAAAATTAACAAAGACATTCCAAATACCCAAAAAGGAAGTTGGTATTCCTCTATTAGAAAACCTGACACTATCGCAAGTACTGAAATTACTCCAAAAAGAATATTAAAAATTTGTGGAAATTGTTTCATATAAGAAACTAAAAAATTAAGCTAATAAAGATTTAGGTTCAAAAAAACAATAAAAAAACTTTTTATTCTATATAAATTCCAGGTCTTTCTGGTTTAACTTTTTTAGATTTATTTTCAGGATCATATTTATTTTTATTATTAACTGCATATATTTCAACATCCAAATTTGTTTTTTTCTTAATTAAACTTAAATTTCCAAAATAATTTTCCTTTTCATTAGGTAAAACATAAATAAAGACTTTTTTTACATCTTTTTTTTCTTTTACAATCTTTACAACATGATTAATATCTTCAACTAATTTAACAATAGCTTGTTCTTGCTTTTCCAATTTTTCATTTATTTTTTTCTCATCAACAACAGGCCATTTTTCTAAACTAATAAAATTTTTATTACCTAATTTTGACCAAAGTTCTTCTGTTATATATGGACAATAAACATGTAATAGTTTTAAAAAACTCTCAGCAGTTTTTTTATCAATTTTTTCCATGACAAATTTATTAAAAAGATCTCTAATCTTAATAACTGCAAGATTATGTTTAAAAGATTCTATATTTTCTGTTACTTCTTTAATAGTTTTATTTAATTTACTTTCAATTTTAGAACTAGTCTTCCCAGAATTAAATTTTTCAAAATAACTATAAACTTTTTTAATGAATTTAAAATTACCTTGTATCCCTTTATCATTCCAATCAAAATCCTTATCTGGAGAAGAATTTGAAACTAAGTATAACCTCAATGAATCTGCCCCATATTTATTAATTATATTTAAGGGTTCAACTATATTTCCTCTTGACTTTGACATTTTTTCTCCATCACCTCCCTTTACAATTCCTTGAGTGAAATACTTTAAGGCAGGTTCATCAAATTTTAACAAACCAAGATCTCTTAAAAATTTTGTATAAAATCTAGTATAAATAAGATGCATTGTAATATGTTCTGGACCTCCAATATATTGATTAATAGGTTCCCAATAATTTACTTTCTTAGAATCAAAGATTTTTTTATCATTTTTAGGATCAGTATACCTCATATGATACCAAGAAGAATTTACAAAAGTATCCATTGTATCTGTCTCTCTTCTTGCTTTCCCTTTACATTTAAGACATTTAACATTTACAAACTTATCATTTGTTTTAAGAGGATTTTCTTTTCCAAATTTAACTTTATTAGGTAATTTTACTGGAAGATTTTTTTCAAGAATAGGAACAATACCACACTTATCACAATAAATAATTGGAATTGGTGTTCCCCAATATCTTTGTCTTGAAATTAACCAATCTCGAAGTTTATACTGAACTATTTTCTTTCCTAATTTTTTCATTTCAAGAGCTTTTGTTATATGCTCTTTAGCTTCTCTATTTTTCAATTTATTAAAAGCTCCAGAATTAACTAAAACACCTTCCCCTTCATAAGAATTTTTACTAATATCCCCTCCCTTAATAACTTCCTTAATTGGTAAATTATATTTTTTAGCAAATAAAAAATCTCTCTTGTCATGAGCAGGAACAGCCATAACCATTCCAGAACCATAATCTGCTAAAACAAAATTCCCTGTATAAATAGGGATTTTCTTATTATTAATTGGATTGGTTGCATAACTTCCTGTAAAAACTCCAACTTTATCTAAATTAGATTTATCTTTTTCTGAAACTGATTTAATTTTCTTCAAAAATTTTTCAACATCTTTTTTCTTCTCTTTTGTAATCAATTCATTTAATCTTAGATGTTGAGCAGAAATAACCATAAATGTAACTCCATAAAGCGTATCAGGTCTTGTTGTAAATATGGGCCAATTTTTTCCATTGATTTTAAAATTAATCTCTGTTCCATAACTTTTTCCAATCCAATTTTTTTGCATTGTTTTAGCTTTTGCTGGCCAATCAAGTTTATCTAACCCCTTTATTAATTCTTCAGCATAATTTGTGATTCTAAAAAACCATTGTTCAAGATGTTTTATTTTAATTTCTGTATCTTCATGTCTCCAACATTTTCCATTAATAACTTGTTCATTTGCAAGAACAGTATTACATTTAGAACACCAATTAACAGGAGCTTTTTTTCTATAAGCAATTCCTTTTTCTAACATCTTTAAAAAAATCCACTGGTCCCACTTATAGAATTCAGGATCACTTGTTTTAATCATTCGAGTCCAATCATAACTCCAACCCATTGCTTTTTGTTGTCTCATAAAATTAGCTATAGATTTTTTAGTATAATCTGCTGGATGTACTTTTACTTTAATTGCAGCATTCTCTGCAGGCAATCCTAAACTATCATAACCTATAGGGTAAAGCACATTAAATCCTTGTAATCTCTTAAATCTCGCGAAAATGTCTCCTAAACTAAAAACAAAGGCATGACCTATATGCAAACCTTCTCCAGAAGGATAAGGAAACATATCTAAAACATAATATTTTTTTTTCTTAGAATTTTCTTTAACAACAAAAATTTTCTTTTGTTCCCACTTCTTTTGCCATTTAGATTCTATTTTCTTAAAATTATACTCCATATTAATAAATAGATTCTCAATTTAAATTACTTTTGTTAAGTACCTGTTTCATATAAGTACTTTTCGTTTTAAAAAAGAGTTTTTTTGTGTTTCCTCGACCCATCATATTCCTTTAAATCTTCTTCTATCCCTTCTCCTAAAAAGAGTTTTATTCCAGGAGTCTTGCTGAGATTATCAAGTCCCTTAATACTATATCTCCTACCATGAAGATTCCACTCTTCTTCAGGAAAGTTTGATTTTTTAAGACCTTCATAAATTCTCTTCATTAAATTTTTAGAAATTCCGTCATCTTTCCTTATTATCTTTATCGCTCTTATCATCTTCTCTCTCTAAATTTATTTCATAGAATTCTCTTAAAAATCAATTATAATAAAATCACCTAAAAAAATAGATGAAATTTATAATGGTAAGACTAAAAGAACTCTCGCTACTATAACCTTTTCTGTAACAGAATGTTTAGCAGCCTTCATAATTTATTATAGAAAAGCATATTTTTAAATATTCTCTTTTTTTAAATTTGTCATGGAAAAAATACAAGCATATCTTATAGGAGAAATTATCTCAAGTAACACAAATGAAGCCCATACACTTCATAAAAAAAGTTGTTTTGGAGAGCCCGTAGGAAGTAAAATACAATATTCTCTTTCTGAAACATTATTTTTAATAGAAAAAGGGAAAATGGAAATAATATTAAGAACTAAAAAAGTTCAGCTAAAAGAATTAATAAAAAAGTTTCAAAAGATTGATAAAAGAATTCAAATAAAATATCCTGTATTTAAGGATTTAAGAGAAAGAGGATATATTGTTAAAACAGCATTAAAATTCGGAGCAGATTTTAGAGTTTATGATAAAGGAACAAAACCAGGGAAAAAACATGCAAAATGGATAGTTTTTACAGATCATGAATCAAATAGGATTACTTGGCCTGAATTTTCTGCAAAAAATAGAGTTGCTCATTCAACCAGAAAAAGTTTACTTTTAGCAATTGTTGATGAAGAAGGATCAATATCTTATTACACTGTAAATTGGATTAAACCTTAAAAACCATCAAAAACCTTATAATATAGATCCTTTTAATTTAATTATGCCAATACAAGATACAGCAAATATAAAAGAAAAAATAATATCAATCTTTAGAATAAGAGGTCCAAGTTTGCCAGTTCATATTGCAAGTAGAATAGGATTAAGTATTCTTTTTACATCAGCTTTTCTTTCGGAATTAGTATCAGATAAAAAAATTATAATTAGTAATATGAGAGTTGGAAGTTCTCCAGTATATTTTATTCCTGGACAAGAATCAATGCTTGAAAGATATTCACAACATCTCAAAAGTAAGGAAAGAGAAGCATTTCTACTTCTAAAAGAGAAAAAAATATTAAATGATAAAAAACAAGAACCTTCAATTAGAGTTGCACTTAGATCAATTAGAGATTTTGCAATACCATTTAAAAGAGATGAAGATATTTTTTGGAGATATTTCACAATAAAAGAATCAGAAATTAAAGAAATTCCAAAAACAATTAAGATTATAGAAAGAAAAATCATTCCAAAAAAAATTGAAGAAAAACAAGAATTAAATATAGTTAATAAAGAAAAACCTAAGAAAAAACCAGTTAAAAAAAAGATTTCTCAAAAAAAGAATGAAAAATTCTTTAATAAAGTAAAAGAATTTTTATTAAAAAAATCAATAGAAATTTTAGATATTGAAAATTTTAATAAAGATGATCTTACACTAAAAATTAAAGATAATGGAAAAGAACAATTATTAATTGCGTATAATAAAAAAAGAATTAATGAATCAGATTTAATTAAAGTTCACAAAAAATCCTTAGAATTAAACCTTCCTTATATTCTCCTTACCTTGGGAGAAACACCAAAAAAATTAAATGAACTAATTAATGCAATAAAAAACTTATCAAAGATAGAAAAATTAGAATAAAAATATTTAAAAAGCCTTACTTAGATACTTAAATATGGGAAAGATAAAATCAAAGTTAACAAGAAGAACTGCAAATACTCTAATTAAAAAAGGTATTGAATTTAATGAGAGTTTTGAAAAGAATAAAAAAATACTTGGGCGTAATATGCCAAGTAAAAAATTAAGAAATCAGATAGCTGGATTTTTATCAAGAATAAAAAAACAAGAGGAAATAAACAAAGCAAAGCTTTTAGGAAAATAAAATTAATTTTTTTTAGATAATTTATCTAATTTTTTTTCAATTCTGATTATATCTTTTTTTATAGAATAAATAAGTCTTCTTTTTTTTCTATCATTAATTATTAAGACTATTTGAAAAATTATCCATAAAACAATTATTACACCAAAGGCTTGTAACCATAAGGCTACCTTGCCTATTTCCAAGATAGTGCTGGATAGAACACCTGCAGAAACATTAACAACCTCTTCTACAACCATTTTATTTCAAACAAAAAGGAGTTTTAATATTTATCGCAGGATTTTTAAATTGATTATATCTCTTAATTTTGGCTCTGTAGCTCAGTGTTCGAGCGATGCTCTCATGAGGCATAGGTCGGGAGTTAAATTCTCCCCAGAGCCATTTAAGAGATCATCTTTAATCCATCATCTTTTTTTCTAGGAATAATATGAAGATGAACATGCTTTACAATTTGCCCAGCTGTTTCAAAATTGTTATTCACAATATTAAATCCGCTTGCATTATAATCTTTTATTAATTTAAAAGATGTTTTTTTAATACAGTCTATTAGTTCTGTTCCTAAACTATTTGGTAAATCTAAAAAAGTTTTAAAATGTTTTTTTGAAATAACTAAACTATGCCCTTCTACAATTGGTTTTACATCAAGAATTGAAAAGAAATTATCATTCTCATAAATCTTCTTCTTAGGAATTTCACCATTAACAATCTTACAAAACACACAACTATCTTCCATAAAGATAGTAAAAATAACTAGTTTAAAACTTTTTCTATAAATAACTTTACAATTCTAATTCAAATAAAAAAATATTTGAAGACTAAAGATAAATTAAAAAAATGGAATAAAAAAATGGAATAATTTATCTTCTTTTCTTTTTCTTTTTAGCAGCCTTCTTTTTTGTTTTTTTCTTTGTTTTTTTCTTTGCTTTCTTTTTTGCCATTATAACTACCTCTTTTTAATTAGTAATATGAGGAATTAATTATTTATAAACTTTTTTATAAAAAAATTACCGGTAAAATTTTGATTTTTATTAAAAATAATTTCAAATTAATTTTTATTTTTATCGACGACAAAAAAGAAAAAATTATTTTACTAATTTTCCCACATCTGCAAATTCAATTTCACAATTAATTAATTTTTTTAAAATATTCTTAAGTTCAGAAATTTTTACTCTAATTTGTTTTGTTGTATCTCTAAATCTTATAGTAATGCTCTTATTTTTTAAAGAATTTTCATCAATAGTTATGCAATAAGGTGTTCCTACCTCATCATTTCTTGCATACCGACGACCAATTGATCCAGATTTATCATAAATAACATTCCATTCTTTTTTTAGATCTTTAACAATATCTTCTGCAATCTTTTCAAATTTTGGTTGTTTAACTATAGGAAATATTGCTGCTTTAATCGGAGCTAACTTTGGATTTAATTTTAAAACAATATTATTTCTTTTTTTGTCATATGTATATGCTTTTGTCAATATTGCTAAAAAAACTCTTTCCATACCAAATGTCGGTTCAATAACTTTTGGAATTATTTTTTGTTTTGTTTTCTCGTCAAAGATTTCCATATTTTCCTTACTTTCTTTTTGATGCTGAGTTAGATCATATTGCCCTCTATTAGCATTTCCTGCAACTTCTTTACTTCCAAAAGGATATTCATAATCAATATCAAATGTAGCAGAAGAATAATGAGAAAGCTCATCTTTTGTATGTTCCCTTATTTTAATCTCATCTAATCCTAAATTTTTAAACCATAAAATTTGCTCTGCTAGCCAATATGCATGCCATTCATCTAGTTTATTTTTTTGAATCATTTCCTGTATAGTTATTTTCCTTAAATCTTCTTTCTTTTGTTTTTGAGTTTCTTCATCTAAAAAATTTAGATTTAGATTCAAATGTTTCTTTTCTAATAAAACACATTTCTTTTCCCCAGGATGAATAAAAAACTCAAATTCTCCTATGTGAAATTCTCTGCTTCTAAATAAAAAATCTCTAGGAGATATTTCATTTCTAAAACATCTTCCAATTTGGGCAATACCAAAAGGTAATTGCATTCTTGACGTCTGTTGAATTGATTTAAAATTCATAAACATTGCTTGAGCTGTTTCTCCTCGTAAATATGCATCTTCTGAATCTAATGCTCCAACTTTTGTCTTAAACATTAAATTAAATTCTCCATAACTCTCATATTCTCCTCCACATTTTTCACAATTAACTTTTCCCAATTCAGACTTATCTAATTTTGTTGAATTTTTACATTTCTTGCAAATAACTGCAATATCTGAAAAGTTTTCTATATGTCCTGAAGCTTTCCATGTTCTGGGATGGCTAATTATGCTTGCTTCTATTCCTATCATATTTTCTTTTTGTTGAACAAAAAAATTCCACCAATCTTTTTTAATATTATTAAATAATTCTACTCCTAATGGTCCAAAATCCCAAAATCCAGCAAACCCTCCATAAATATCAGAACTTCTAAAAACAAATCCTTTTCTTTTACAAAAATTAGCTAGTTCTTCTATTGAAATTTTGGTATTTACTTTTTCAGTTTCATTATCTATCTTGATCTCTTTTTTTTCTTTTATTATTTCTTTTGCTTTTTTTTCAGCTTGTTTTTTATCTTTTCCTAAATATGCAAGAGTTTTTGTTTTTACTTTTCCATCTATTCTTTTATTTTCATTTAGATAATAATAATCTCTTTTATTAATTATTTTTTTAACAATAAATGCCATTAATAATTAGGTACTACAAAACTATTTAAAATTTATGTAAAAACGCGGGAAAGGATTTAATTAATATTTTATTTATTACCCACATTTTAGGCGAGTTTTACTTTTTCTTCTTATTCTTAGGTTTTATATTCCAAGACCTTGTCTTACATTTAGCACATGCAATAGGAGGTTTTTCATAAGCTATCCATTTATGATTACATCTTTCACATCTACAGTTATAAGCATCTATCCTTATTTTTTTATACATTTTACAATAATAAATATTAAGATTATTAACTATTTTAGATATTTAAATGTTACAATTCATCATATAAAAATACTACTTTAGTAGCATCACTCTTCAGTAGTTGGAAATATTTAAATAAAACTTATACTACTTAAGAAGTATATTCAATAAAAATGAAATTTAATATAAAAGATATAGAATTTAGCAGATATGATAAATGGAGAAATATCAAAATTCCTGAGAAACTTACTCCAGAACTAGCAGAGCTTATAGGGATAATTATGGGAGACGGAAACATCACTATGAAGAATCAAAGATATATTATTACAATATTTGGAGACCTAATTGAAGATTCAGATTATCATCAAAACTATGTAACAACTCTATTCAAAAATTTGTTTAATATAAATCCCCTCCTTAAAAAGAAAATTTTTGGAGAAAAAGGTAATTGTAGAATAATGATTACAAGGTCAAAAGCAATAACTTCTTTTTTCGTGAATATAATCGGTTTACCTAATGGAAAGAAAGATTTCTTAAGAGTTCCTAAATTTATCTTTAAATCAGATAAGAACATAATCTATAAATTCCTTAGAGGATTAGCTGATACAGATTTTACAATCAAATTCAAAACAAGGTATGGCAAAAAGAATTATTATCCAATAATAATTGGAAATTTTAGTTGTAAGGAATTTGTAAACAATCTAAAAAATTTACTTAAGAAAATAAACTTTCATAGCCATATAGAAAATAGAAAAAAGTATGATAAAAAAAGAAATAAGATTTATAGAACTTCTGCAGTTAATATTGTTGGAATAAAAAATACGAAAAAATGGATGAAAGAAATAGGCTTTGCTAATAAAAGACATATTATGAGATACAATGTATGGAAAAAGTTAGGGTATTGTCCACCATATACCAATATAAGAAAAGCAGAACTAATTCTTAAAAAAAGATAATATAAAGCAAGGGGACTTCACGAAAAGTTTAAGCACGGGGAGAGAATCGAACTCTCGAAAATTCGCTCTGCAGGCGAATGCAGTACCATTGTGCCACCCGTGCAAATGCCCCCGACAGGATTCGAACCTGCGACTTATTGCTTAGAAGGCAATCGCTCTATCCAGGCTGAGCTACAGGGGCCTTAATTAAACTAAGAAAAAATTCTATTTAAAATCTTTCTATTTAGATATTTCAACAACATCCAAATCATTAGCTAGAGAACTATTTTTAAAAACTTTTTTTGCTTCACTTAAAAACTTATTTAAATTTTTATTATATCTTTGACTTATATGAGTTAAAATTAATTTTTTTGAATTTGATTTTTTTGCAATATTTGCTACTTGAATTGAAGTCATATGGTTATACTCTTTGGCTAAACTTGTAAGATCTGAAGCATAATTCGATTCGCAAATTAATAAATCAGAATTTTTTACAAAAGGTGTGATTTTTTTATTTAAAGATGTATCCAAAACAAATGAAACTTTTTTATTTTCATTTTTAAATGTTAAATTTTTTGCTAAATATTTCTTTTTATTATAAATAATATCTTTTCCTTGTTTTAATTTTTGAAGTAATTTTCCAGAAGGCAGTTTTGATTTTTTTAATTTTTTCTTATCAATTCTTATTTGTCCTTTTTCTATAAAAGTATAAGCATTACACAAAGGTCCATGAGTCATTTTTCTAGATTCTAAATAAAAATTAGATGTTTCAAAAAATTTTCCTTCTTTTTTAATTTCAACAATATTTATAGGAAACTTATTTTTAAATATAAAAGTATTAAATAAATTTCTCATGAATTTTTTTGTTCCAACTGGACCATAAATAGATAATGATTTATTGTGCTTGCTTAAAGCTAAAGTCTGTAATAATCCAGGAATACCTAAAATATGGTCTCCATGCCAGTGAGTAATAAGAATTTTTGTTATTTTTCCAGGGTTTAATTTTGCTTTTCTTATTTGCCTTTGTGTTCCTTCTCCACAATCAATTAAAATATTTTCATTTTTATAATTTAACCAAATCGATGTAGGATTTCTATTTGCACTTGGAATAGAGTCTGATGTTCCTAAAAAAGTTACTTTTATTTTTTCTGTCATAACAAGAAAAGTGAAAAATCCTTTATATAAGTTATGAAATTACTCTTTTTTTAATGCAGTTGATGCTGGAGAAATAAAAATTATTGTATCTCCTCTTAAAAAAGTGAGTCCAATATTTCTCTTTAATTCATTGTCTTGCATTTCTTTTGTATTATCTAAAACTAAATTTATATGAATATCAAAAGCAAGAAGAGTTCCAACAAATTGTTTATCTCCCTTTAAATGAACTAAAACTTCTTTATTTTTAGAGTTATTCAATAAATCCAAAGGTCTTTCAATCCCGTTAACCATAATTTAAGTTTGTATAAGTTGTTTATAAATCTTTTTATAATAAAAAATAAAAAATTTTAATAGAAAGCTATTTAAATAAAAAATTAACTAATGTATTATGAAGAAAGGTAGAAAAATATCAGGAGGAAAATATATTAAAAGAAGGAAAAAAAAGCTTTATGAAATAGCTGGGCAAAAAAGAATTATTAAATTAGGTGAAGAAAAAAGAAAGACAAAGAGAATAAAAGGTGGAAATGAAAAAGTATTTTTATTAAAAGCAAAATTTATAAATATCCAAGAAAAGAATAAGAAGACAAAAAAAACAGAAATAAAAAATGTAATTGAAACTCCTTCAAATAGATTTCTTGCACGTCAAAATATTATAACAAAAGGAACAATTGTTGAAACAGAATTTGGAAAAGTTAAAATCACCAATCGTCCAACTCAAGAAGGAATTGTTAACGGTATTTTAGTCAAATAATTTTCTTTCTTTTACTTTTTGTGCATAACTACAAAAAAGCAAAAGTTTATAAAATAATGGTATTTATAAGGTTTACGTTAAACTTTTAAATCTAAAATATTAAAATGAGCTTTATAAAAAAATGTCCTGAATGCAATAGTATTAATCTTACTTATGATTCACACTTAGGAGAGGTTATCTGCAATGATTGTGGCCTTGTAGTTGAAGAGAAAATGGTTGATACGGGAGTAGATTTACAAGGAAAATTTGATAAAAATGAGAAAAAAGGCCGTGGTGGAGCACCAATAAGTATGCAAAAATTTGATAAAGGATTAACTACAAATGTTGGAGAAATTTCAGATATTTACAAATTAGAATCAGGACAAACAAGAAAATTCTTAAGATTGAAAAAATGGCAGGAAAGAGTATCAACGAGTATTGAAAGAAATTTAAGACTTGCAATGGCTGAATTAAGAGTTATTGCATCTTACCTAACTTTACCAAATGTTGTAAGAGATGAAGCATCAAGAATTTATAATTTTGTTTTACAAAGAGGTTTAGTTAGGGGAAGAAGTATGGAATCAGTAATTGCTGCATGCTTATATACTGCATGTAGATCATATAATATTCCTAGAACTTTAGATGAAATAGCAACAGCATCAGATGTTGAAAGAAAAGAAATAGGAAGAACATATAGATTTGTTATAAGAAAATTAGGAATTAAAGTAAAACAAAGCTCACCAAAAGATTATATTTCTAGATTTTCATCAGTTCTAAAACTATCACCTAAAACACAAAGTGATGCATTAAAGGTTTTAAAAAAAGCTGAAAAAGTTGAGTTAACTAGTGGTCGTGGTCCTGCAGGAATTGCAGCAGCTGCATTATATGTTGCAGCACTAATTAATGATGAAAAGAAAACTCAAAGAGAGGTTGCAGATATTGCAGGAATTACAGAAGTTACAATAAGAAATAGGTATAAAGAATTAATTGATAAATTGAAATTAGAAGATAAAATAAAAGCAAAAGAAGCTGCATCTAAGAAAAAAGAGTAATCCTAAAACTTTTTATAGAGGTAATTAATTATATTTTTATGCGGGGATGCCGGAGTGGTCAAACGGGCCAGATTCTATTTTAAGGTGTAAAAACCTTGTAGAAGGCTAAGTTTAGGACCTGGTAGCTTAGTGCTTACTTAGGTTCAAATCCTAATCTCCGCATTTTATCCAAAATTTATGGGATAATTAAATGTGAAAAGATTTATCAATAAGAAATAAGTATAAAACACTTATGAAATATCCCCATAAACATTATGGAGTTAAAGATCTACTTAGTGATAAGGCCAACCTAATAGGACTTTTAAATAGAATTGATCTTCCTATAAAAAGATTAAAAAAACCAGTAAGTTAACTATAATAAAAAATCAAAAAATTACAGGCATTACCTTTTTTAAGATTAATAATGTAATTGATGGGGGTCCAATAGTTGCTCAATTGAAGACAAAAATAACCTCTAAAGATGACATTAAATCTCTATATAAAAAAATAACTATTCTTACATTTAAAATATTTGATCTATATATTCCTAAAATAAATTTAAATAATCATAAACTTATTGATCAAGATTTATCAAAAAGAACATATTATAGAAATC
>CAZSNJ010000009.1:0-24947 GCA_964608525.1 Candidatus Woesearchaeota archaeon
TAGTGAGACAAAATTATTATTACACTTTAATGGAACAGATGGATTTAATACAAATGATACATGGGATGCAACAGGGCAACATAAATTTAATTTTTCAGGTGATGCTCATATAAATACAAGTGAAAGTAAGTTTGGTGGAAGTGCTTATAGAGGAGATGGAACAGGAGATTATTTAAGTTTAATTGATTCAGATGATTGGGCTTTTGGAACAGGCAATTTCACAATTGATGCATGGATTAATATAGATGTTTTAGGTGCAAGACAGCCAATATACTCACAAGGTTCAGGTGGTGCTAGTTTTATTTCCCTAATTTTGGAAACTGAAAATACACTGCAATTTGATGAAAGAACTTTGACAGTAGTAGCAACATCAACAAGTAATACTATCTCTACAGGTGTTTGGACACATGTAGCTGTTGTTAGAAGTGCTTCTAATGTTTGGAGAATTTATATTAATGGTAGTAGTGTTGGTTCAGACACTGATACTGGGTCAGTAAATGATTGGGCAGAGCCTATCGAAATAGGAAAAAACGAAGATGGTTATTATTTCAATGGTTCAATAGACGAACTCCGTGTCTCAAAAGGAATAGCAAGATGGACAGGAAACTTCACACCACCTGCACGAGAATATCCTTTATATGCACCTGCAGGAAATTATACTTCACAAGTGTTTGATGCAGGAAGTAGTTCTACTTGGGAAAATCTAACATGGACAAATACATCTTCCACAGGGAGTAATGTAACATTCCAAGTAATGAGTTGTAATGATAATGCCTGTTCAGGAGAAACATGGGTTGGACCAGATAATTCAAGTTCAACTTATTTTCTAACACAACCAATAACATTAAACACCTCTATGACTCCAAATACACAATATTTTAGATATGTTGCTCATTTTGAAACAAATGCTAGTTCTTTAAGTGAAACTTCTTATCTACAAGATATTAATGTGAATTATTCTAGTAATATAACAACAAATGCAACAGGAGAATATACTTACACTTGGACTTCACCTGCAACTATGGGACCATATTTAATAAAAGTAAACTCAACATATCAAAACATACCTGGAGAATCAACAATAAACTTAGATGTTTTTGTTCAATGTAGTGTAACAACAGATGCAGACTGGGTTATAACAGATAAGCAAGTATGTATTAATTTAGATTCAAATATGGGAACAGGAACACTAATTATTGATACTGGAGGAACATTATACTTAAAACAATATACAAACCTTACTGTTTCTGGATTGGAAATTACAACAACGGGAGATAGCATATTTATAGATCAAGGAAGTGAATTAATTGTAGTTTAGAGGTTAATAATTTTAGTAGGCTTTGTCGTGATGCCCAAAGAAAATAAAAGTAATAATCTTATTTTTTTCATCAATTTTGAATTTAAGAACATAGTTTCTCATAATATGAACTCTTCTTTCTCCAGCGAAATTATATCTAAGAGGTTTGTAGTGATGAGGGTGAAGAGTTATTTCATCGATTTTATTGTTAATAATTTTTTTGAGAAGTGGATTTTTTCTTGTTGCTTTGTTAATTTGTTTTTCACAAAGAGTGGTGAAAATAAATTCATAACTCATTTTGAATCTAATTCTTTAAAAAATTCTTCAGCAGAATTATATACCTTACCAGTTGTTTCCTTTAATGCTTTTTTTAACTCTTTAATATGTTCTGGTTTAGGAGCCAATTCATCAACTGGATGCCAGTCAATTAGTTCACAAAATTCCCAGTCTTCATCAGTAACTTCCCGTGTTTTTTTGTATCTTTCAAATATGTCTCGTTTCATAAAGTTAATCACTACTTTAGTTAAAACTTTTAGATTTAATTCCTTTTCAGGTATAGATGTAATAGTATTCTTCATAAATAACTCAAGCAATCAAGAATATTTAAATCTTATGGAAAATGACTTAATATTTGATAAAATTTCTAGAAAAACAATATACAAACCTTACTGTTTCAGGATTAGAAATAACTACAACAGATGATAACTCTGGAAGTGAAGATACAACAACAAGTAATGAAGAAACTCATTCTTAAAATATTTATGACAAAATATGTTTTTGAAATTTTAGATAAAACAAAACGAAAAATTCATTTGTCAAAAGAGAGGTGGAAACATATCACATTGCCATCCTCATTACATTCATATATGACAAATTATTTGGAAGAAATTAAACAAACTTTAATTAAACCAGATAAAATTATCCAGAGTATCAATAATGATTCTAAAGTAAATTACTATAAATATTATAAGGAAAGAAAACAATATCTTAAAACTATCGTTAAGTATTTAAATGGAAATGGTTTTGTAATAACATCTTATTTTATTAAGAATATCAGTTAAAATGGAAGGCAAAATGAGCATATATTATGATGAAGAAGGAGATTATCTAGAAATATTTATAGAAGGTCCAAGTCCAACATACGGTGAAGATATAGGAAATGATGTTACTTTGTTTAAAAAGGAAGGAAGTGATGAGATTGTTGGTATTGGAGTACTTAATTTTAGAAAAAATACTAGGTCTCTTAATGATATAAAGCTTAATTTGCCATTTAGAATTAATTTTTCTACATTGAAAGTTTAAACAAATGTTTCTATATTTTCTTTATGGATTAATAGCAACACTAATTATTGATACTGGAAATTACAGCAACAGGAGATAGCATATTTATAGATCAAGGAAGTGAATTAATTGTAGTTTAGAGATTATTAAGATAGGAGATATAAGATAGTAAAAGGAAACTCAGAAACATTTACAATAAATATTTAAATAATAAAATATTATTAAATTAAATGAAAATGCAATCTAAAAAACAAATAAACATTTTGAAAAAGAAAATAATTTCAATATTAAAAAAGAACAATGTAGTCAGAGCTGGAATATTTGGAAGTTATGCTAGAGGAGAACAAAAAAAGAATAGTGATATTGATATATTAGTTGAAATAAAAAAGAAAATAAGTTTGTTTGATTTTGCTGGGATAAAAATTGAATTAGAAGAAAAATTAAGAAGAAAGGTTGATTTAGTGGAGTATAAAGTAATTAAACCAAGAATTAAGAAGAATATTCTTGATAGTGAAGTAAGAATAATATGAAGAGAGATATTATTTTATTTATAGAAGATATTTTAAAAAGTATCGAGAATATTGAAAATTTTTCTAAAGGAATTTCAGAAAAAGAGTTTATGACAGATGAACTAAAACAAAGTGCTATTGTAAGATAGATTGAGATTATTGGAGAAGCCGTAAAAAATATACCTCAAAATTTTAGAAACAAATACCCTAAAATTGAATGGAAAAAAATTGCGGGAGCAAGGGATATAATCATTCATGCTTATTTTGAAGTTGATTTAAATAGAGTTTGGAAAGTAATAAAAGATGATTTGCCAGAGTTAAAAAAGAACATTCTAAGGATAAAAAAAGATTCATAAACTTCTAATAAATTGGGACTAGAACTAACAACAGGAGATAGCATATTTATAGATTAAGGAAGTGAAGTAATTGTAGTTTAGATGTTAATAAACTTTTTAAACAAACTTTCTTTAAATATATAATGGGAACAAATAAAACAAAACTAACAATTGGAATTTTAATCCTAATAATTTTAATACTTTTATCATTTATTGTTTATTCATTTGTAATAAAACCTCAATTTACAGGTTATGTCCTTGAAAAACAAATACAAACATATAATCAGGGAATAGAAGATACTGTTTTTTCAATTATGCAAAAAGCTGGAGACTGTTCACAAGTTCCATTAATTTTTGGAAATCAAACAATGAATATAATTGCAATTGATTGCTTAAAGATACAAGCTGATGCAGAAATATAATTTTATTTAGAAACATTAAATATTTTAGAATCTTAAAAATAATATGGAAACAAGGATAACTAATCTTAATAATTTTATAAGGAAAATTAATAGAGTTGAAGTTATGTTAAATGAAATAAAAAAAGAAGCATCTCTTCTTGATAAGGATTTTCAAAAAAGTATTAAAAGGGGAGAAAAAGATATTGCAGAAGGAAAAGTTGTAGTTTGTAAAACAAAAGAAGAATTAGATTGTTTCCTTGACTCAATTTAAGATGTATGAAGCAATCTTTTCAGATGAATTTAAAAGACAACTAAAGAAACTTAAAAAGAAAGATAAAGTAATTTATGAACGATTAAAGAAAAAAATTAAGAATATTTTAATTGATCCACATAATTTTAAACATTTGAAGAATATATTAAAAGGTGAACAGAGAACTCCTTGGGGTCCATTTGTTTTAAGATTTAAAGTTAGTGAAAATAAAGTATATTTGATAACATTTAGACATCATGATTTTGCATATTAATTTTATCTAGGAATAACTGGCTTATACATCATTTTTCTAATTATGAATTTTGAGCCAACCACGCTTGAAATTATTGCAATTAAAATTAATCTTCCAAAAGCAACCTTAAAAATTCCTTCCTGAATAGGTATTTTTGTCACTTCAGAAAACTTTTTTATTGTTCCATTTACTTCTTCCTTATTTAAAATTATATTTGTTGTTTTTAATCCCATTGTTCTAACTTTAATTTTTTCATCTGGACCATCACACTCTATTGTTTTTACCATAGGGTCTTTTAATAATGGATTTAATTTTCCTAAATCTATTTCTATATTTCTTGGAGTTGGTTTTAAATATTGAAATCTTGGTGGAAGTCTTGATTCAGGAATTGTTAAACCTTGAATTTGTTTAGATCTTTGTCTAAGAGGTTTTTTTAATCTTGGAGAAATTAATTGAGGTCTTTTCTTAAGTAAAGACGGAACAAATATATTTTTTCCTTGTGAAATATTGCTTTTTCCAGAATTCTTAATTAATTCTTTTGTAAACTGCATTAAAATAAATAATTTTAATTCTTTTGATGTTTGTTTAAGCATTTTATGTTTTTGGTAATTGCTTAAATCTAGAAGAAACTGATTCCTGATAACCAGTATTTTGTTCTTTATTAGGTGCTGGATGAGGAAGATTTTGTTTATGAGCCCCTTCTCCGAAGAGAGTCATTCCTCTAGCAATTGTTTTATTTTGATCGAGTAAAGAATCCATCTTATTTATTATTTGTTTATTATGTCCATCTAAATTTGGATTTTTTTCAGCTAGTGATTTTGCTGATATTTCAAATAATTCTAAAAGTTTAGATATCTGACTCGTAAGACCATCAAATTTTAAAGATAAATTTGTCATAACTTTTTGTAAAGATACAAAATTTTCAATAAGTATTTTTTCTGTATCATGAGATGTATCTGTTATATTTTTTCTTAAACCAACTTTTTTTTGATTTATGATTTTCCTCATAGATTATATAGAGTTTTCTTATTTATAAATTTAATCTACTTTCTTTTCTAATTCATTTACATAATCTGCTATTTCAGATGCTACATCTGCATTTACACTAATACTATCAATTCCTCTCTCCACTAAAAATTTGACCATTTCTTTTTTACTTCCTGCTTGTCCGCAAATACTTGTTTCAACTTTATTTCTTTTACAAACTCTAAGTACATATTCTAATTGATACAACACTGCAGGATTCATTTCATCATAAAGATATTGAACTTCTTTATTACCACGATCAACTGCTAAAATATATTGAGTTAAATCATTTGTTCCAAAAGAAATAAAATCAATTCCCTCATCACATAAATCTTTGATTAATTGAACTGATGCAGGTGTTTCAATCATTATTCCTATTTTTACATTATCAAAATTTACCTCTTTAAGAAATTCCTTAACTTTTTTTACATCTTCTACAGAAATTACCTGTGGAAGCAACAATCCTATTTTTTTATTTTCTTCTGAAATTCTTTTTAATGCTTTTAATTCTGCTTTTAAAATTTCTGGATTTTTAATCCCATATCTAATTCCATGATTACCTAGCATTGGGTTTGCTTCTTTTTCTTTTGAAGCACCTTCAAGATTCTGAAATTCATCTGATCTTATATCAGAGGTCCTAATCCATAATTCTTCAAAATGTTTTGATATTTCTTTTATTCCTTTAAAAATTATTTCTTCATATTCATTAATTTTATCTTGCTTTAAAAAATAATTAGGATGTTTTTTTGATTCTGCAATTATTCCTTCGATTCTTGTTAACCCAATTCCTGTAAGACCTGTTTTTGCTGCGCGAATAGCATAACTTGGCAAATCAAGAATTAATTTTATTTTTGTTTTAGTGTCTGTTTTAACTGGAAGAATTTCTTTTTGTATTGTTTCTGAGACTTTTCCTTTATAAATTATACCTCTAAAACCATCAACTGTTATTGTTTCTCCATCCTTTAATAGGGTTGTTGCATCATTTGTCCCAACAACTGCAGGGACTCCCATTTCCCTTGAAACAATACTTGCGTGTGAATTACTAACTAATAAAGGGGTATATTTTTTTGTGAATACAATATAATTTTTATCTAATTCATTTTCTGCTTCAACTTCTATGTTATAAACATATATTTTTCCTAGGTTCTCGATTTGAGAAAATCTTTGCATTCTAATATTTGAATTTAAAATATTTAATATTTCTTGTTTTGTTTTACCTTTTGTTAAAGGAAAAATATCTCTAAATATTTTTCTTGAGTCTATTAATAAATTGTTATGTATGTAAGGTTTTATTCTACCCTTATAATTTATTTTATCAACTATATCTCCTAAAATTTGTTTTGCTGCAAACAATTTGTTTCCCATTTGTTTATATCGTACTTTTCCTTTAACTCTTTTACAATAGCTTAGAATTTCATTCATTTTTTCTAGAATTTGAACGTGATGAATATTTCTATTAACTGAAATTTGAGGCATAATTCCTAATTTAAGACATGCTATAATAATTGCCTGAAGAAGATTTTCCTTGGCAACATAGATATGCATTCTATTATTATGAAAACATCCATCTCCATCTATTAATCCTGCTAAAAAATTAAGAGAGCAAGATTGACTTAATCCGAGCGTCCATAATGGAAGATTTTGAGTTATTTTTGTTAGGGCCATTGCAGGGGCTAGTTTTGAACAGATGTGGTCTGTTGCCCATCCATAGATAGCTCTTCCATCTATATTTCCGACGCAATATTTGTCTCTTATTAAATTAAATTCTTCATTAAATATTTCTTTAAAATTTGATTTAACAGTTTCTATAAATAATTTTTTTTCTTCAATACTCTTTTGAGTGAATACAACAACTCCTCTTCTAGGATTGCCTGTATGGTGGTTTGTAATCCTAAAATGTCCATCAGATAAAAGAGCTCCCATTAAATAAGATAATTTTATATTATGCTGGTTTTCAAATTTAGGGAGTTTATCAACGAGACAAAGCATCTCGTTATCTTTTATTATATTTTGAATTTCTTTTTTTATTAAATTCCTATTTTCAAAAGTAAACATCTTATGGTCGGGGGTTAAATCAACTGTGTTATGACTTATATTTCCTTTTTGTGATACACTTATTCTTATTGCATTTCTTTTTCTTGTTCCAGCATTAATTATTTTTTTCCACGTTGGTTTTTTATTTTTATAATCGTAGGAAAATATTAAAAAGTCTTCTTTTTCATTGTATCTCCTATTTATCTCCTCCATTGTTAGAAATCCTTTATTTGTTAATACTTTAGTGTCTCCAGCAAAACAAGTCAATCCCCCATCATCCGTCACAATCCCTGCTGATTTTTGCATTGTAACAACCATATCTGGATTTGTCATTTTAGTTACGAGTATATCTCCTTGTTTTATTCTATCTAAGTCTTCTAATTCTTCAATAATTCTTATTTTTCCATATGCAATTCCAGGAGATGCAGCAATTCCCTTTAAGATTATTTCTCCTTGAAGTTCTTTTATATCTTTTGTTTCAATTCTTTTTTCAAGAGTTGTGATAGGTCTTGTTTGAACAATATAAATATTTTCTCCTTCAATTGCAAATTCTATATCTTGTGGGTTTTTATAATGATTCTCAATTTTTATTGTAATTTCTGCAAGTCTCATTATTTCATGTTCCTTTAAAACCTGAGATTTTGATAACTCTTCTTTTAGTTTTACAATTTCTTTTTCTCCACTAGAATTTCTTGTTATTGCAATTTTTTTATTAGAAATATTTTTATCGAGTATTTTTAATTCAGATGACACAATATATTTGTCGGGAGTAATTTTTCCTGATACAATTCCTTCACCTAATCCCCATATGGCTTCTATTAATATATCATCTTTTTTATAAGATGGATCTTTTGAAAAAATAACACCTGATTTTTCTGAGTCAACCATCTTTTGTATTACAACTGCTAAACTTGAAGTTTCATGTTTGAACCCTTTTTTATTTCTATAATATGTTGCACGTGAAGTAAACAATGATGCAAAACTTTTTCTAATATGTTTTAATAATTCTTTTTTACCTTTGATATTTACAAATGAATCTTGTTGTCCTGCAAAACTTGCATCTTTTAAATCTTCTGTTGTTGCACTTGACCTTATTGCAACAAATATTGGTTCTGAAGAAGTTTTTAATATATCAAGTGCTGAACCTTCTATTGAATCAAATTTACTCGCACCTAAATGTTCATAAGCTTCAAGAATATCTTCTTCTAAATCTTTTGGAAATTCAGAGTCATTTATAAAAACTCTAATTTGTTTTGTCATCTCATCTAATTTTTTTGTATCTTCATAATCTATTCTGTCTAAAAGTTCTTTTATTTTTTCTTTTAATTTTGCATATTCAATAAAATAATCATATGCTTGAGCAGTTATTACAAAACCTGGCGGAACTGGAATTCCTTCATTATATATTTCTGCAAGATTTGCACCTTTTCCTCCAGCAATATTTATAGAATCTTTATTTAATTCAGAAAACCATTTAATAAATTCATCTCTCTTTTTCTCTTCCATATAAATTAAAAAACTTGAAGAAGTTAATAAAGGTTTTTATTGACTTATCGCATCAACAGGACATTGATCTATTGCATCTTTTACACAAGGTAGATTTTTTTGAGATTTAACATTTGCTTTCATATCATCTTTCATCTCGAAAACCTCTTCACAAACCGAGGAACATAACCCACATCCAATGCATTTTTCCTTATCTATTTTTATTGACATAAATTTAATTGGTTAAATAGGTTTATAAATTTAATTTTCTTTGTTAATATATGTCATTAGCTTGGTGGATACTAGGAATTTTATTAATAATTGTAATTATTTTTGCTTATTATTATAATCGATTTGCTGTTTTAAAAAATAGAATTGATAATTCTCTATCTCAAATAGATGTTCAATTAAAGAGAAGAGCTGATTTAATACCTAATTTAATTGAAACTGTTAAGGGTTTTGCAAAACATGAAAGTGCTGCAATAAAAGCAGTTACAGATGCAAGAAAAGCATTAGTTTCAGCTAAGGGAGTAGTTGATAAAGTTAAAGCAGATAATCAATTAGAATCAGCATTAAAAACAATTTTTGCAATTGCAGAAGGTTACCCTGATTTAAAAGCTAATACAAATTTTGTAGAATTACAAAGAGAACTTTCATCAACAGAAGACAAAGTAGCATATGCAAGACAATATTATAATGATAGTATTTTAACTTACAACAATCTATCTACAACAATGCCCGGAGCATTTTTTGCAAAACTATATGGTAAAAAGGAAAGAGAATATCTGAAGATAACCGAAGCTGAAAAAAAACCAGTTAATGTTAAGTTTTAAAATTAGAAAACTATTAAAAACCAATAATTCTTTGATTTTATTATGCAAAGAGTTGATTTTCGTGACCAAATTTCTAATAATAAATTGAAATCATTTCTATTAATCTCAATTATTTTTATTGTATTTGTCTTATTTGGATATGTAATTTCTTTTGCATTTGAACCTGGATTCTTTTTTATAATAATGATAATTTCAATTATTTTTTCTTTAAGTTATTTATTAATAAGCTATTATAATTCAGATAAAATTGCAATAGCATCTGTTGGTGCAAAAAAAGCAACAAGAGAGAAATATAAGCAATATTATAATATTGTTGAAGGTTTAACAATAGCTTCAGGAATGCCAATGCCTAAACTTTATGTTATGGATTCTTCCCAGATAAATGCGTTTGCTAGTGGTCGTGATCCAAATAATGCTGTTATTTGTGTAACAACTGGCGCTCTAGAAAAACTTGAAAAACGAGAATTAGAAGGAGTTCTTTCTCATGAACTTTCTCATGTAGCTAATTACGATATAAGGTATATGACTATTGTAACTGTAATGGTTGGAATGATTGCAATTATCTCTCAAATTTTTTTAAGAAGTTTATGGTTTAGAAGTGGAAATGATAGAAATAACGGAATTTTTATTATTATTGGAATTATTATGGCAATTCTTGCCCCAATTATTGTTCAGCTTATTCAATTAGCAATTTCTAGAAAAAGAGAATTTGCTGCAGATGCATCAGCTGTCAAATTTACAAGATATCCGGGAGGACTTATAAAAGCCTTAAAAAAAATTCAAGGAGATCACTTCCAAGATGAGAAAAAAATTAGTAAAGCTGTTGCACCCTTGTTTTTTTCAAATCCTTTTAAAGGTTTGGGAAGCACGCATCCTCCCCTGAGTAGAAGAATTGAAGTTCTGGAGAAGATGTGAATAGTTTTATAAATTAATTTTAATTATATAATCTATGGGTTTTTTCAAAGGAAGTTTTTTATTTATTGCAAGTGTCTTACTATTAATCTCTTTTTTACTCGGAAATATTTTTTTAACTCTTAATATGTCTTTGAATTATGAAACTCTTCAATCAGAATTTACTCCTGTTGTAAAAGATGTTGCTGAAAAAGAATTTAGTATATCTTCTGTTATTGTTGATGAGCAATTTTTTCTTATGGAGTTATATTGCCAAAATAACTCAGAATTTGTTTTTAGTGAATCAGGATATACATTTGTTATTCCTTGCGATGTTGTAGCAAAAGGTAGTGATGCAGTTATTGAAGAAGGAATTAATAGTCTTGTAAATGATATTTATTATCAAGACTATGATTGTAATTTCTGGAATTGTTTAGATAAATCAGAAGTGCCTTATTTTTTAGTTTCTGAAAAAGCAAAAGATTATTGGAAAGGTAAATTTTATTTATCATTACTAATATCAATTGTTTTAATTATCATAATTTTCTTTTTAGTTGAGCAGAAATATAATGTATTAACTCTTACTGGATGTTTATTGGTTATTTCATCATTACCATTAATAAAATTAGAGAAATTACTATCTTTTATAAATTATAAATATGTTGCAGATTTTTTAATTGTCTTTTTTAGTAAATCATATAGTGTATTTCTAATAAGTTTTATTTTAGGAATTATTATTTTAGGAATTGGAATTGGGTTAAAATTTTATATGCCAAATTCAATAAAAAAGAAATTTTCTAGAAAGGAAGTTAAGAAAATTGTTAAAGAAGAAATTTCTAAGAAAAAGAAATGAGGTTTCTAAAAATAGCGAAATCTTTATAAATAAGGGATTTTTGATTTTTTTATAATGGAATATCAAACTAACAATAATGTAGGGTATGAAACTAAAGAATCTAATTATAATTCTCCTCAATTAATGTATGAAGATGAAGAAAAGAGAAAGAGGGGATGTTATTCTTCTGGTTGGGGTAAGGGATGTTGTTAGATCCTTATACAAATAATTTTTATACTCAACTTTAATCTTATTTCTATGAAGAAAAAATGTATTGTAATGCTTTCTGGAGGACTCGATAGCAGGCTTGCAATAAAAATAATGCAGGAACAAAATTTCGAAGTATTATCTCTATTTTTTAAATTACCTGTTGGTACTGGATGTTGTGATGAAAATTGTTCATTTAGTTTTTCTCAAACTCATGGAGTAAAGTTAAAAATATTTGACTGTACAAAAAAGAAACTCTTAGATGAATATTTGAATATTATTAGAAAACCCAAATATAAAAGAGGGGCTGGAATAAATCCTTGTATTGATTGTAGAATTTTTATGTTTAAAAAAGCAAGAAAATTTGCAGATAAAAAAGGAATTGATTTAATTGTTACAGGGGAAGTGCTTGATGAAAGACCTATGTCCCAGAAAAAAAGAGCGATGGATATAATTGAAGAGGAAGCAGGGCTTAAAGGAAGATTATTAAGACCACTTTCTGCAAAACTTCTACAAGAGACAGATTCAGAAAAAAAAGGTTTAGTTAATCGAAAAGAACTTTATGATATTCATGGGCGAAATAGAAAAAAACAAATTGAATTAGCAAAATTGTTTAATATAACCTATCCAAGTCCTGCAGGAGGTTGTTTATTATGTGAAAAAGAATTAATAAAAAGATTTAATACATTACTTAAAAGAAAATTAAATGAAGATACAATAAATTTAATTGGAGTTGGACGACATTTTATAATTGATAATATCTGGGTTGTTTTAGGACGAAATCAAAAAGAAAATAAGATAATTGAATTTATTGGGAAGAAATATAATTTAATAATCCCTGAATTTATGGGCCCTAGTGCTGTTGTTTTGGATAAATATAATAAAAAATTTAAAGAAAAGATTAATGAATTAATTATTGCTTATTCAAAAAAAGGAAATTTAAACGATAGGAAAAAGTTTGAAAAATGGAAGTTATAATTTTTTAATCAAAACATTTAAATACCATGTTATATATAGTTATATAATATGAAACAAAAGATTTTACATAGTCCTACGCTTGAATCAGTTCTTATGGTAGAAAAAACTATTGTGAAATATAGTCAACAATGTGGTAAATATCAATTATGGAAAAAATTACCTAAGAAAATGATGTATCAAACATTTCAAGTTATTCTTGATTATTTAGAAAAATCTGGAAAAATAATTATCGATAAGGATGGTTGTATAATATGGATATGGGATCCTAAAGCTATAAGAAAACTTGAAAAAGAAAATCTAATTTTAAGATGAATAAAAAGAAATTTATCGCATTTGCGAATAAAAATTTAAAAAAAGCTTATCTAGAATTAAAAGAAGGAAAATTTGAAGAAAGAAAATTATTTAATTTTATTAATAGGGCTTTTGATGATTTAAAAGAAAATCCTTTTTGTGGGATAAAGATTCCTCATGATAGGTGGCCAAAAGAATATGAACAAAAAAAAATAAATAATCTATGGAAATACAATCTCCCTAATGCTTGGAGATTGATTTATACTTTAGTTGGCGATGAGATAAAAATAGTTAGCATGATTCTTGAATGGTTTGACCATAAGAGCTATAATAGGAAGTTTAACTATTAAAATGTGCAAACAATGTCAAATTAATCCAGTGTATGAATTTACAAATAAAAGAAAACTTTGTAAAACTTGCTTTACTCGATATTTTCAGAAAAAAGCTCTTTATACAATTAGAAAGTTTAATATGATTAAAAGAGGAGAAATTATTGGATATTTAAATAAACAGGATTTTAGAGGAGTTGTATTAATTGATATTCTTAAAATGTTTTCCAAAAAATCAATGATTGAAATTGTAAGACTTCCAACTAAAAAAAAGATAGATAAAAAAGCAATTTCTTCAACAATTGATTCTGAATCGGACAAGATTGTTCATATTTTAATTAAAGGGAAAAATTCTCAATTAAAAGAATTATCTCCAATAAATAAAAAAATAATAAAACCACTTTATTTGTTTTTGGATAAAGAAGTAAAATTATATGCAAAACTTAAAAAATTAAAATTTAAAGAAAAAAAGATTAAGCAAGACAATATTAGTTCTTTTATAAATAATTTAGAAAAAAAACATCCTGAAATTAAAAGAGCAATTGTTAATAGTTATTTAGAATTGTATAATTAAATCTAGAAAGATTTATTAAGACAATCTATTACCTCTTAAAATGAAATCTTTAGAAGAAAAAACAAAGAAACTAGATTGGAAGGAATGGATTCCATTATGGGGAACTGGCCAAACTTTTTATAATCACTCTAAAGGCAAGGCAAGTATTTTCGATATAAAAGAAAATAATCCAAAATTATATTGGTTAAATGTTTTTGAACAAGGAGTATCTTATGTATGTTTGTATAACTCACTATTTACTTGAAAAATAAATTATTTCTTCTTCCCTTCTAATCTATGAATAAAATCACTTATGAATCTCTTATTATCATCCTTGTTTCTTATTTCTTTTATTGTATAAACTTCAGTTCCATCTATTTCTTTTTTCTCTGTTTTTATATCTGACATTGTTTTTTCTTTTATTTTTTTACTAAGAAGAACTTCTCCACTAGATATTGTTGCAATTTTTTTTGCATTTGTAATTAGTGTTCCCATACTCATAAAATTTAAAATATCTCCTTGTTTTCTTGCAATTATTTCTCCATAGTTTAATGAAATTCCAAATTCTATTTTTTGTTTAAATAATTTATTATGGTCTTTTAAAATCTCTGCGATTTTTTGCGCAATATTTATTGCAATCTTGTCATTTTTGAATGTTTTTGTAATCATTGGAGCTAGTATAAAAAATAAATTATCATGATTTTCATAGGTAAATGAATTCTTTTCTTCTGCTAAATCAATTATTTTTTGCAATGTTTTACTTATGCCTTCTTCCTTAAACTTAATATCCTTAAAATTTTTTATCTTAAGAGAAATAATATCTACATTTTGTTTTTCTCCTTTTAAGGACAAAGAAAGTTCTGCCTTATTTTTTGGATTAATTATAGAATCTTTTTTTGTTATAATGGGAGCATCTTTTGCTTTTTCTTCTTTTTTAGAACTTACATATCCAAAAAAACTCCTCTTATATCCTTTTTTTACTACCATGAAAGCCATAAATCCTAGAACAACAATTATAAAAATCCAAATAAGGGGATGCCTTGCCAAAGTTACTACTCCTTTTGAAATTTCCCTTACATCTATTGACTTTCCAGTAAGAATTACATTCTTAGAAATTTGACTTTCCCCGTTGGTTATAATTTCTAGCGGATATTCTCCATCAGGAGCACTTAGAAGGTATTTTTGTATTTCATCTATTCCCAAATTTGTTTCTATATCAATACTATCATTTCCTATTTTTATCAAGATTGTTTTATTGTAAAGAATATTTCCTGTATTTGTAATTATTACTGTCTTATTTATTATTTCAATTCTTACATCTTCTTTTTCTTTTATTTCAAAACTTGCTTCATTACTTATTTTATCTGAGCTTATAACTACATTCCATTCTTCCGGAGGATTATTATATTCAATTGGAAATTCTAAAAATTCATCTGTTGATTTTTCAGTTTGTTTTACTATTTCATCATATTTATTTTTGATTATTATATTAGTTGTTGATTCTATTTTTTCACCTGTTTGATCATGAAGTATCCCTTTAACTTTTAAATTTGTTCCAGGTTCTACTTCATTGTTTTCAAAAACAATTTCTAGGCTTGTTGGAACTTGAATAATTGCTATATTTTTATTTACAAAACCATTGTTTATTGAATTTCCATCTTTATCTTTTTCATAAACATTTAATTCTATTAAATATTGCCCTGCGCTAGTATCTTTTGGAAATTGAAATTCTATTAAGAATCTACCTTCAGTTACTGTCTCTTTTATATGAATATCCTGTTCTGAAATATTTAATTCAACAAAACCTTCAAGTGCTTCTCCATTTTCTTTTATTGCAACTCCTTCTATCGAGATTGTTTCTTCTGGTTTAAAATCTATTTTATTTATGCTTAAATTTATATTTATTAAATTAGAAATAATAAAAGAATTGCTAAAAACATTATCATTACTAAAAACAGCTTTTATTTTACAATCTCCTTTTTGACTCCCTATAATTGATTCTATTAATTTTAACCTAATATCTACTATTTCTTCTTCTGTTGTTTGTAATTCAATATATTGTTTTGGAACAACTTCCTTTTCAATTCCTTCACAAACTAAATAAGTATTAAAAATATCTCCTGCATCTTCTGTTGCTTTTACTGTTGCAGAAGTAAAAAAAGTATCCCCAAAATTGTAGATTTCATCTGTTTGACTGAATATTATTTCTGCAGATATAAATGAACTAATTAATATTACAAAGATTAATGAAACTATTATATTCCTCATTTTATACTAAAGATAATAAATTATTGTTTATAAATATTTGGACAATTTTCTGTAAACTTTAAAAATAGGTTATTCTTTATTTTAATATGAAAAAAGAAGGCAAGGTAACTCCTTGGGAAGTAACTGGTAATATTAATTATGATAAATTAATTAAGGATTTTGGGATTTTACAATTAAAAGAACTTCCTAAGATTTTTAATGAAGATTTACTATTTAGAAGAAAGATAATTTTTGCACATAGAGATATTCAAAGAATTCTTGAAACAATCAAAAGCAAAAAACCCTTTGTTATGATGACTGGTCTTATGCCAACAGGTAAATTCCATATTGGGCATATGATTCTTGCAAAACAATTTGTTTTTTATCAAAAATTAGGTGCTAAAATTTATATTGCAGTTGCAGATATTGAGGCTTATAATGCAAGAGGACAGAGTTTAGAAGAAAGCAGAAAAATAGCAATTGATGAATATATAACAAATTATATTGCTTTAGGATTAAAACCGCAAAATTGTGAGATTTATTTTCAAAGTAATAGGTCAAAAGATTCAAAAAAATCTAATGCATATTATAGATTACAAAATATTTTATCAAAACACTCAACTTTTAATGAATTTAAGGCAGTTTATGGAGAAATTAGTCCTGGAAAGATGTTATCTGCATTACTTCAAGCATCAGATATGTTACATTCCCAATTACCTGAGTTTGAAAAACAAATACCAGTTATTGTTCCTGTTGGAATTGATCAAGATCCACATTTAAGACTAGCTAGAGATATTTCTAAAAGAATAAAAAATCCAAAGTTTACTCAATTAAGTTCTACATATCATTTATTTTCTCCTGGACTTAATTCTGGAAAAATGTCTGCATCAGAACCTAATTCTTATATTGCACTTAGTGATTCTTCAAAAGAAATTGTTAGAAAAATTAAAAAATATGCATTTTCAGGAGGTAAAGCAACAATTGAAGAGCATAAGAAATATGGAGGAAATCCAGATATTGATGTTTCATTTCAGTATTTAAAGATGTTTTTTGAGCCAGATGATAAAAAATTACAAAAAATTTATGATGATTATAAGTCTGGAAAAATGCTAACATCTGAGTTAAAAGAAATTTTAATTAAAAAAATAAATTCTTTTTTGGAGAAACATCAGAAAAAAAGAAAAGAAGCTGAAAAAAAAGTTGAGAAGTTTATTTCTAAGAATTAATACTCAAACATTTCTTTAATAATATTATTTATTTTTGTCATATATTTATTTTCAATTATTCCTATTTTTGCAAGAAATCTTTTTTTATCTAAAGATTGTATTTGAAAGATTAATGCAATAGAATCCTTTTCTAAATTATTTTCTTTAGAAGTTTTTATTTTAAGAGTATTTGGAAATCTCAATGCTTGAAGATTAGAAGTTAGTGGAAGAGTAACAATCATATTTGTTTTAGTGTTTGCAATTATAATTCCTGGTCTTATCCCTTTTTGTTCTTTTCCTCTTTTTGAAGGTAATTCTAGAATCCAAACTTCACCTTTTTTCATAATTTTTCATCAAAATTATTTAAATCTTCTATTCCTGCATCTTCCCAAGATTTAATCTCTTCATTTAAACTTATTGAACTATGGGCATATCTAAGATACAATATTAATGCTTTATTGATTATCTCTGTTTCATCAGATCCTAATTTTTGTGAAGCTTTCTTTAATTGTAGTAAAGTTTCTTTGGATATTTGTATTTCCATATTAAATCATATCTTTCAATATATTTAAAATTATCTTTTTTAGAACAACATCAGAAAAAAAGAAAAGAAGCTGAAAAAAAAGTTGAGAAGTTTATTTATTAAACATTTAAACTAAAAGAATCAGTTTCCATTTTTCTTATAGTAATTGAAGTATAAAAATTAATTTCTGGTTTTTTCCCAGTCATTTTTTCATATAGAGATGAGTATTTTTCTCCACCTTCTATAGAATTTTTGTCTATATTTAATGAAGAGCCGTCCTTATTTCTAAAACTACCAATTAGTTTATCTTCTCTAAATAATCTTGCTTTGCCAATTAATCCAAATTCATTTTTTTCTTTGAACATATGTTTAGGACGATTAACTGGAATTACGTGCCATTCATAATTTCCTCTAAATCCCTTACCAAAAGATTTCTCTATTAATTTATTAACTAATTTAATATCTACTTCCATGATGAGATCCATAGATTATAATATATAAAGATTTATTTGGTATATTAATTAGTTTTTTATTACTCTACAAAACACTTTTTCTAATACAAATATTAATAAATGAATATTCTTAGGATGTTTTATGAATAAAAAAAGAAGTGTTTTAGAAATGAAGCCTTTTTTTATAAAACCAAAAAAAGTTCAAGATTATTCAGATAATATCCATAATTCCAATGTTCCAAAGAAAAATACTTCTTTATTTTTCTCTACAATATATGAAAAATTATATAAAGGAAGAATTAATTTTAAGAGAGAGTATATTAATCTTAATGGGGGAGGATCTAGGCATCTTAATCCAGACATTACAAAACAGACTTCTAGAGGAAGGATTTTTACTGAAATTAAAACTATTTCTGTAAGAAATGGAGCCCCTCATTGCCCTCTTTGGCAAATTGAAAATTATTCCCTTTTTTTATTAAAACAATTTGAAAAAGGAATTAAACTTCCTTATGTTAATTATTCAGTATTTCAGTATGGGGATGGAAAAGAGGGAAAGTTGTATGAATTAAATAAGGAAGGTCTTATTAAAAGATTATCTGAAAATAGAAAATATTTAACTATAATCCCCTTTAACCTTTTATTACTTCTTTTTTCTTTTTCAACTATATGGAATAAAGACCAAACTTCTTCTGATTCAACTCGTAATAGTCAAAAATATCTTATGCCTCCAGGAGGAATTATAACGATTCTTCACAAAAATAAAGATGCTATTAATAAATTTATAACGAGTTTTAATTGTGGAGAAGATATTCAAGGAGATAGAAGAAAATATTCTTGTATTCCTAAGGGAGATATAAAGGATTTTTTCTTAGATAAATTATTTGTTGAAAGAAAGGAATCAAATCCTATAAAGGTTAATTATTCTGGAAAAACTAATATAATAAAACCCTTTTCAATAACAAAATACAAATTTAAAGAAAAAGATTATCATTCCTGGCTTGAACATTTTTCAAAAAATCATAAACGAATTTTAGGAGATTTAGGATTAGAAGATTTATTTGAAAAAACTAAAATAGATGATGTTCCTTTTTAAGATAAAGAATATAATAATGTTTTTAAAGAAGACATTTTTCCAGAATTAATGGGAAGTGTTAGATTAAGACGTGGAAAAGCAGATTTTCTTAAAAGAAAACTTCCAGGAAAGGACATAGAAACAGTTTGTTTATGTACTTATAATGCAGATTTGTCTGTTAGAGGATGTATTGCACAAGTTCCAGGAGAATTATTAAAGGAAGTTGTTAAAAATAATGGTCAATATCTTGAAAGCACTTTAAATAAATTTAGACATAATGGAAAGAGACTTCCAGATGCAAGATGTTCTTATTGTTATGCAAAAAGACATAATTATGGTAAAGTAACTTCCTTAGAAGTAGATGAAAAAACTAAAGAAGATTTTGAAACTTATAAACCTGAATTTGTAAGATTAGGTAAAAATTCTGAAGTAGGGCATATTTTTTATAGAGAAACTTTAAAGGATTTTTTAAGTTTATGTGAAGAGTATAATGTAAAGATAATTCTTCCAACTAAGATGCTTGATTTTGATTGTAATTTAGCTAAAAAATTATTAAATGTGGGAGGGATTATTAATTATAGTATTGGTTATAATAGATTTGAATCAGGAGCATTTTCACAGGGATTTACAAATGAGTGGAGAATTAAACAAGCAGAAAAATATCTAAAAGAAGGAGTTAATACAACTCTAACTATTGTTTGCGATATAACTTCATCAATTGATGAAAATGTAGAGAGAGGGTCTTCTCTAAAAGAAGCATTAAATTCTCCTGTATTAAAAAGGATAATTCCTATTCGTTTGAATTCTAAATTAGTTGCAAAAAAAATAATTGGTATTACCTGGGATGATTTAGTTAATCATGTTGAAGGGCAAGATACTCTGAGAGGATTTGAAAAACATACTAATAAGATACAATCAAAATTAGATAAATCCCCTTATTTTTTGAAATCAAATGGACTTGGTCCTAGTTTTTTTCATCCAGATTTTAGGAAATTTAAAGAAGAAATCCAAGTTTGTGGAAGAATTGGTGAAGAAGAATATTGTGATAAATGTACTTTATTATAGGAGAAAATTATTTTTCCAGTAAATGAATTAATCAAAGTAAAATATGATAAAGAAAAAAAACTTTTAAA
The DNA here is from genome assembly GCA_964608525.1 of Candidatus Woesearchaeota archaeon. Taxonomy (GTDB): domain Archaea; phylum Nanobdellota; class Nanobdellia; order Pacearchaeales; family GW2011-AR1; genus NP1466. Next base: position 20,418 of record CAZSNJ010000009.1, read on the forward strand.
TGGAAGATATAAGTCAGATAATACAAAAGACCAAGGAAAGTTTAATTTTTAAAAAAATAATATTTTAAGATTTAATACATAAAATCAAAATGAGATTGATTAATATTTCTTCTTTTATCAATATCTAGAAAAAAATAAATAGCATTATTATCAGATGGATAGCGCATATCACAAGGCACCTCACAAAAAGTTCCACAGTAAGTCGCATCATTTTTTTTACAAGATTTTGCACCAATTGCCCAAAAAGCATCATCTAAATCAATTGCGGATATTTTCTTTTCTTTTGTTACTTGAAGATATGCTTCTGTTAAAGGAATAATAAATCTATCTGATCTAATTATTCTTACTTTCCCTTTATTAAAATCTTCTTCATTGTAATGTTTCATTCTTATTAATTGGTCTTTTACATTTCTTAGCGCGATTGATAATTTTCTTTTTCCATTTAATATTTCAACATAATCTTTTGTATTTATTACTCCACATCCTAAACTTATTCTCATAACATGTCTATCTACTTTTATTGGAATTTCATAGGGAGAAAAATCCCAGATATTTGATTTAACATAGTTTTTCATTAAAAGTGCTGCTTTTGGAATTCCGTATTGTCTAAATTTAGCTATTTCTTTTAAAGTATCTTTTACATTGTTTGTTTTTAGTAGTGTTGGGTCTCCCCCGCATTTTTCTTCAAGTTTTTTAGCATTGAAAAGAAGTGTTCCAATAGGGTCGGTCATAGAACTCTTAGGATTTTTTATTCCGTTTCCAAAATGAGGAATTAAGAGATTTTCTAAATGTCCCTTTTTTATATTTGCTAATTTGTTTAAATTCCCTATCTTGTTTGTAACTTCTCTCATTGCTTTGTAAACTTCTTCTGCTTGTCTCATAGAGTCAATTGATATACTATGAAATAAAAATAATTCATGCTCTTTACTCCCTTCTTTGATACCATCTGGGAGAATTGCATCTGGAAAAATATTAGGTTTATTAAAAGGGAAATTTTTCTTAGTTTTTACAGCAATAATTGATTTTGCAAGATTAACCGCCTTTGAATAATTAATTATTCTTTTTTTATGTTGTTTCATATTTTTTTATTTTTTTAGTGTATAAAAGAATTATGGTTATGAATAGATTAGAAGAATTTTTAAATATCTTTTATCTCTTTTAAATATGAAAATAATAACATTGCATACTGATTATATAAAATTTAAACCATTAAAAAAAGCATTAAAAAAAATAAGTGAACTTTCTAATAAAGAAAAAAAAGGAGATAATGTTAAAGACGCTTTAACTGTTTTAATTGCTGTTGAAAAAACAGATACAAGTATTAATGAAGTTGTAAAAAAACTTATTGAGAATATAAAAGAAATTGCAAAACAAGTTAATGCTAAAAAAATTGTTCTTTATCCTTATGCTCATTTATCAACAAATTTATCTAGTCCAGAACTTGCAATTGAAGTTTTAGAAAAAACAGAAAAAGAACTTAAAAAAAACTTTAATGTAACAAAAGCTCCATTTGGATATTACAAAGAATTTGAAATGAAAGTTAAAGGACATCCTTTATCAGAATTAAGTAGAGAAATAAAGGTTGAAGGAGAAGAAAAAAGTCAAGAATCAGAAGCATTAAAGGCAGAAAAAAAATTGAAATCTTATTGGAAAATCATGACTCCTGATGGGAAAATGAAAGATGTTGATAAATTCAATTATAAGGGTTATGAAAATTTAAAGAAATTTGCGTATTATGAGAAATCTAAATCAAGAGAAGTTGTGAAAGAACCTGCACATATTAAAATTATGAAAAAATTAGAATTAGTTGATTATGAGCCTGGTTCTGATTCGGGAAATTTGAGATATTATCCAAAAGGAAGAATGATAAAAGCATTAATTGAAGAGTATGTTAATAAAAGGGTTCAAGAATACGGAGGAATGGAAGTTGAAACCCCAATTATGTATGATATGAAAAATCCTATTTTAGAAAGATATTTGAATAAATTTCCTGCGAGACAGTATCAAATAGAGTCTGATAAAAGAAATTTTTTCTTAAGATTTGCTGCCTGTTTTGGACAGTTTTTAATGGTAAAAGATGCTTCAATTTCTTACAAAGATTTGCCTCTTAAAATTTATGAATTAACAAGATATAGTTTTAGAAGAGAGCAGAGTGGAGAAGTTGCAGGATTAAGAAGATTAAGAGCATTTACTATGCCAGATGTTCATGCTTTTTGTAATGATATGAATCAGGCAATGGAAGAGTATAAGATAAGATTTAAATTATCATTAGATGTTCTAGAAAAAATTGGTTTAAAAAAAGAAGATGTTGAGTTAGCAGTAAGATTTACTAAGGAATTTTACAACAAAAATCAAAAATTTGTAGAGTGGATAATAAAAGAATTTGGGAGACCTGTTTTAATTGAGATGTGGGATAAGAGATCTTTTTATTTTATTTTGAAATATGAGCTTAATTTTATAGATAGTGTGGATAAGGCTGCAGCATTATCAACAGACCAGATAGATGTGGAAAATGCAGAAAGATATGGGATTAAGTTTACTGATAAAAATAATAAGAAAAAGTATCCTTTAATTTTACATTGTTCTCCTTCTGGAGCAATTGAACGAGTGATGTATGCTTTACTTGAAAAAGCAGAAATTAGTGGCAATCATTCTTTACCTTATTGGTTATCGCCAACTCAAATTAGGCTTTTACCTATTTCAGATAAATTTAATGACGAGGCAGAAACATTAGCTAAAGAATTTAGTGAGAATAATATTCGTGCAGATGTGGATGATAGAAATGAAACAACTAGAAAAAAGATTGTTAATTCTGAAAAAGAGTGGATTCCTTTTACAATATTAATTGGTGAGAAAGAGATTAAAGGAAATGAATTTATGCTCCGAGAAAGAAGAGGAAATATTAAGTTTGATCCTGATGTCAGTTTAGATAATTTTTCTAAAGCAAAATTAATTTCTAAATTAAAATTATTGCAAAATAATATGCCTTGGAAGCCATTACCTCTTCCAGTGCTTATAAGTAAAAGACCTGTTTTTATTTAATCAAAGAAAGAAAGTGATTTTTTGATATATCTTTCACCTTTTTGCGTAACTTTGTATCTATGAAAACACCCTTTATTTGTATAAATTTTTTCATAAGGTTCTATGAATCTATTCTTTCTTAACCAATTAATATTATTTCCAACTAAAATTAAATTTTGTTGTATCCCTTTTGCTATATTTCTTTTTCTTACATACCCTTTTTTTATTGACAACAAAATTTTCTTATGGAACATTTTTTGAGGATTTTTTGTATAATTGTTTAAGATTTCTTTTAACTTTTCTTTTCTTTTAGAGTGTAATGGCTTTATTATATCTTGGAATTTTTTTAGATTTTGATAATGGTGAATTATCAATCTATATATTGGCTTTTCTTTCTTATAATTATCCTGAAATATCATTGATTTTATTCTTAATTTTATCAAGATTTCTTGTAGTTGACTTAACCATCTTCTACAATTAGATGTTATTGAAATTCTTCTAGAGCCTGTGGAAGTAACGCTACCTTCAGCATCAAATGCTCCTCTAACTGCAGCAATTCCAAATTTTTTATTTGATATAACAAATTCCTTTATATTTATACTATGTTTTTTCCCTATTGATACATCCAAAATTTTATTGAGGAGATATGCAAGTAGATAAGATCTAATAATCAAGAAAATAGCATCTTCTCTTTTATATACATAAACTTGTTTTTTATTTAATCCTAAAGACAAAAAGAACTTTTTAATATATTCAATTAAACCAAAATCCTGATTAACAAAAGTAATATACCAAAAATTTTTAGTTATATGGCCATCTCCATTTATTAGTTCAGAAATATACACCCATTTCTCATCTATTTCTAAAAGAGGTCCAATATCTAAGTACTTTCCGTTTTTTCCTGCCTTTATTTTTATTTTATCTTGTAACATTTTTATATTTAGATTAGATAATTTAATCAATTTATTAAACAAATTCATTGGTAATGGTCGTGTTCCGTTTCTATATCTGCTAATATTTTTTAAAGGAATTTTTACGTAATGACTCCATTCTGTAATAGATTTTCCATTGAAAAGGATATCTCTGATTTCTTTCTCTGTTTTTATCTTTGCATTTTGTGGTAAGAATTGCAGAATGTTAAATTTCATATAACATTATGGTTATGGGAGATTATAAACCTTTATAACTACTTTGAAATTATGTAATCTTAATGGAGTGCATACGAGAAAAAGACAAAGAATGATATTAACAACGAAACATTTAATTCTAAGACAACCTAAAATAAAAGATGCTAAAGATATTATTGAAGGAATTAATAACTTAAATATTTCAAAATGGTTGCTAGTTGTTCCTTATCCCTATACAATGAAAGATGCAAGATGGTATATAAATCATTGTGCTGAAATGCATTGTTAAGTTAACGGGAGTTTTGATTTTAGGAACGAGTAAGTTCATGGATTAAGGTTTAAGATTTATAACAATTCTGCTAAATTTTTTATATCTTTATTA
>CAZSNJ010000010.1:0-23658 GCA_964608525.1 Candidatus Woesearchaeota archaeon
TCAACCTTAAAGTTTCAAGTGGTCGTGGCACATTTGTTTCCACATGATTCAATTTATACAATGAAGATGCTAAATCTAAAGATTTTGAAACTTCCCCATGATTAACTATTATTCTTTTTGGTCTTGGTCTCATATTATTAAAAAAAGACATTAATTCATTTCGTCCAGCATGAGGAGATAAACCAGTTAACATTTCAACTTTCATATTTATATTAATATTTCTTTTTCCTCCTTCATCTTCAAAAGATATAACTCTTTCTCCATCCTGTATTTGACGTCCAATAGAACCTGGTCCCTGATAACAACTAAGAATCATTAAATTATTTTCATTTTCTGCAAAATGTTTTAAATATTCAACAGATGCTCCACCAACAAGCATACCTGATGTTGCAATAACAATACATGGTCCTCCTTCAATTACTTCTTTTCTTTCTTGAGGAGATCCTACTCTTGAAAATATCTTAGATGTAAATGGATTATTATCTTGAAATATTTGAGACCTAATTGAATTACTTAAAAAGTCAGGATATGCAGTATGTATTGCATTAATATCCCAAATCATCCCATCAACATACATTGGAACGTTTGGAAGTTCTCCAGATCTTATTGCTTCTTCTACTCTTAAAAGAGTTTCTTGAGAATGTCCTAATCCTAATTCTGGAATTAAAACTTTACCTTTTTTTTCAATTGTCTCTTTAACTATTTGAATAAATCTTTTCTCAGTTTCTTTTCTTGGAAGAAGAACATCATTCCTTGAGCCATAAGTTGATTCAGTAATTACTGATTCTACTCTTGGAAAATTTATAATAACAGGATCTAAAAGGCGAGTTCTTGAATATTTATAATCCCCTGTATAAAGTAAATTATGTGATCCATTTCCAATATTTAAATGAATCATTGAACTACCTAAAACATGACCTGCATTATAAAAAGTAAGTCTAATATCTGATGTTACATCAGTCACCTCATTATAATTTAAGCAAATACTGTGTTTTACCATTTCTTTAATATCTTTTGAATTAAACAAAGGTTTTGCTGCTTGTTTATATGCAACTCCAATAAAATCTAATGCTAGTAATGCTGCAATATCTCTTGTTGGAGGCGTAAAATAAACAGGTCCTTTATACCCCATCTTATATAAATAAGGCACTAACCCCACATGATCTAAATGCGCATGACTAATAATTACTGCATCTAATTGATCAATATTAAATTCAGGTATATCAAAACTAGGAAATTTATCTTTACCACGTGAAGCTACATTTATTCCACAATCAAGAAGAATTTTTGAATTATTTGTTTGAATTAAAATGCAACTTCGTCCAACCTGTCTTGCTCCTCCTAAAAAAGTAAGTCTAATCCATCCATCTGTTTTTTCAGGATTCCATTCATTATATATTTTTTTCCCAATTGAATTGAGAAATCTTCGTCTATAATTATTATTTGCATATAAAACTTCTCTTATATTTTCTGTAATTTTGCTTTTTATTGCAGGAGATCTTTGAATTTGAGGGGACCATAAAGTAGTTTTTTTAATTTCATCTAAAATTGATCCTTGTTTTCCAATTACAAGACCTGGTTTTTTTGCTTCAATTACAACAACACTTCTATGAGAATCAAAAATGATATTTGTTAATTCTGCTTCTTTTGGAACAATTTTTTTAATTTCTTCTTCTGCTTTCTCTTGTTCTAATAGAATTTTCTGATCTGATCTCAATTCAATTCTTTTTTTAATTTCATTAACTATCTCTTTTATTTTTCCTTCTCCTTCTTTAAAGAATTTTTCATTATTAGTATAGAGGACTATATTTGCTCCTTCAAAGGTAGCATCAGTTATTTTATCTTTAAGTCTATCAATTATTTTTTTTAGAATGTCCATTTTTTTAAGTTAGAATAAGAATTATTTATATTCTGATATAATTTCTTGTTCTACCACTTTTTTAATACCACTTTTTGTTATTGTGAAAATATCTATTCCATATCCTGATCCTGTATCTCTTTGAGTTGCAGACTTTAGTGCTTCTTTTGCTAATTCTATTCCTTCTTTTAGATTCATTCCTTTTTTATATTGTCTTTCTAAAAGTCCTAATACATAAGGCATACCTGAACCAAAATTAGCATCATAATTTTCTATCTTCTTTATACCTCCAGAAGGGTCTATTGAATAAACCTCCATAGTTCCATCTTCATTTATTCCAGCTACTAAACTTCCAACCATAAATTGTAACATTGTCGGTTGTCTAATTGATTGATAGATTATGCTTGAAATTAAGTTTGCCCCTTGCTTAACTGTTGGTCTTGATTTTGATTTTAATTCTTTTAATCTTAATTCTGCAGCAGATAATTTTATTGATCTTTGAATATCTGAAACCATTCCTGTTCCTGCAAATAATAAATAATCATTTACTTGTTTAATTTTTTCAGAATCCTTATCCATAACAATATTTCCCGCAGTTGATTGCTTATCAGCAGCCATTACAACTCCATCTTTACAAACAATTCCAAGAATAGTTGTTCCAGTTTTCAAAATTGAATTTTTTAATTCAGCATCCATTTTTTAATAATATTTTGTAAAATATTTTTAGAATCTATAAAATCATAGAGAAAATGGGTTATTTAAATGTTTCGGATATAATAGTAAAACCTTCGTCAAAGACACAATATATTGGCAGATTTATTCAGAAAATATTTAATAAGAATGAATACAAAAACATAGTTTTCAAAAACGGGAATGGAAAAAAGTTCCTTTATTCATTAATGGAAGATATAGAGTTTGTTTTTTATATGGGGGGTAAAAAAACTGGAAAAGAAGTAGAATTATTTTGTTGTAAAAATGATATTGAATTTTTGGGGGAATTTGAAGGTAATGATTGGGCGATAGTTTTAAGTGGAGATACAAAAAAAATCAGTGATCAAATAGCAAAGAATGTTCTATTTAAAGATGGAAAAGATTGTGATTCAATAAAAGGAATTTTGGTAAAAAAAGAATTATATTCAAATATGAAATCCAATCTCAGGAAGAAACTAGGAAATATATTAAACGAGAACCCATCTAAAGAAGATATCTTAAATCCAGATTTTTGTTTAAGCCTATGGATCAAAGAGATTGACAGTTTAGATGAAGCATTAGAACTGACAAAACTTAACGAACATGGACTAGGTATCGCAATTTTTGATAAAAATAGAAAAAGAGCATTAGATATTGCTAGAAGATTAAATTTTGCAAGAATAATTATCAATTCTGATACATTAGACATTAATCCCTTAATTCCTTGGGGAGGAATTAAAAAAACAAGTTCGGGGGGAGTTGAATATTGGATTAAGAAATTTTTAAATAAGAGGTTAATTGAAGTTAAAAGATAAGTTTAATTAAGTCTGTTTCATTAGTTAGTATAGCTTTTTTTAATGCATTATCACTAACTTTCTTGAGATTTTCTTGAAATTCATTAACCATCTTAGTTAGTCTTTCAATCAGCATTTTTTTCACTTCTCCGCTTAATGTATTACCTTTTCTATAATCATCAAATAGTTTTTTACTCTCTTTTTCATCCAAGAAAAATTTTGATAGATATTGGCATGCAATGTCAACATCAGGATTTCCTCCAAGTTTCTTATGCTCTTCAATTGTTTTTTGTCCTCCAGAAAATGCTTTATTTATCTTTTTAGTTATTGATTTACTATCTTCCTTAAGAAAAATAGCATTATTCTTTGATTTGGACATTTTTGTTCCATCAACACCTGACATAAAAGATAAGTGTAATATGGAAGGTTTTTTATATCTGGCTCTTGAAGCAATATCTCTGCAAATTCTTATATGAGCATCTTCATCTGGGCCTATTGGCACTAAAATATTTTTAATCTCAAATTTTTCTTCAGGAAAAAGTATGTGTGCTGATTGAACAGCAGGATAAAAATGAAGTCCTATATTTTCTTCGTTTTTGTAACCATAACTTGCCTTTATTTCAGAAAGGTTAATTTTTTTTGATAACTTTATCGCTAGGTTGTAGATGTTTGTATAAATCTGATCAATAACAAAAAAAGTTTTATGAGGATCAAAGCCATAGGCTAAGAGTTCCTTTGCCAATTCCATTGAATATTCTAATGCTTCTTTTTGACTCTTTACTTTCCCTGCAACATAAGATTCGTCATCTGAAATAGGTATAAATACTGGAATTCCAAACTCTCTTTGAAAATAAAGATTGGTGTCAAAAACCACTTTATGCCCAATGTGCAAAGAACCAGAAGCGTTCAATCCTGAAACAATCGCACATTTTTCTCCTTTTTTTAGAGCATTGAAAAATTTCTCAAAATCTCTATGTGAATAAATAAGTCCTCTTTTGAAAGTATAAAAATCAGGCATATCTTTTAATTTAGATATCCTACTAGCTCCAAAATCTTTCACAAGTTTTTCATTATCGATTGTTATGTTCGTTTCCATTTTATTTTCCCATCTCCTTTACAGCTTCAGCAGGATCCTTTAATTTATATAATCTCCTTCTTGAGTCTTCTGGATCTAGTTCCAGCTTGAGCCAACCATGCTTCTTTAATCTTGAAAGAACAATGCTGGTATTGGTTATTTTCAGCAAATCTTTTGCCTGTTGATGAGTAAACTGTTTATCTTTGAATTTAGACCACAGCTTAGAATAGTGCTTCATAATCCATTTTGGAAGAGGAGATATTACATTACCCATCTGGTTAATAAATTTATTAAGAGTATATAAGCTTTTCTATACTTGACTGCAATAATGTTTATATATTAGTTAACCTTATAGCATATATATTAACTAAATAAGTTAAACCAGAGAAGACGAAGTTTCGACGCAACATCCTCTCTGGCTATGGAGTCCGGAATGAACCCCACAAACAGAAGTAAGACAAAGGAATTTAATAAACCTTCCCCTAATCTGAAGTCCAAAGAGATAAAGAGAATTACAAAACTTCTCAAAAAGAAAGTCTATCCTTCAATTAACCTAAAGATGCATCATAATTCTAAGTATTCTGAAACAGATTTCCTTGATCTCTTAACTTATGTTGCAATAACTCATGATTTTACCAATAATGGAAGCAAGACTTTCGAGTTGTTAAAAGAAAACACTCCTGCTTCAAATACAGTAATTCATCACATCAAAAAGCTTGATTCTGAATATGTTGAAAAGTTATTCATGAAAACCTTTGATAAACTCATCAAAGAAGCAACAAAATACAAACCATTCAGAAAAAGAGTTGATTTGGCTATTGATATTACAGAACAAATGTATTATGGAGATAAAAATGATTACATGGTTTGCGAGACAAAGCCAAAAGACGGAACTTCTCACTGCTTCAGATACATAACCATAAATGTAGTTGAAAATGGAAAGAGATTTACTTTACTGGCTTTGCCAATGCACAAATTTACAACAAAAGCTAAGGTTGTAAGAAAGTTAATAGAATATGCAAAATCAAAAGTAAAAATAAGATATGTTTACTTAGACAGAGGATTCTTCAATTCTGAAATTATCAATCTTCTGAAAGAATTAAAAGTTAAATTTCTCATGCCCGCTATCAGAAATGTGAAAATACAGAGATTCATGAGGGAATACAAAGAGGTACAATCCAAGATTATAGATTACGATATGGGCTACAGGAAGTATAACAGAGCAGAGTTTAAACTTGTATTTGTTAACGATAAACAAGGAGTAAAGAGAGTATTTGCAACAAACATTGTAGTAGCAGAGGAGTTAACACAGCAATATTTTAGTTGGTATTCAAAAAGATGGGGCATTGAAACATCTTATAGAGTTAAAGGAGATTTCAAAGCAAGAACGACATCAAAATATTATTCAGTAAGATTATTCTATTTCATGTGGTCTGTCTGCTTGTATAATATCTGGGTTTTAGTCAGTTTAGTTGTAGCAATTATTTTTCATATTTATTTAAAGAAACCATTAGTAACTGCTAAATTATTTGGAGCAGTACTTTATTCTTCAGAGCCAAGAGGGATAACCTGACTTAGCGTGAGCTCTCTCAATTTAAGATTAAGAATTTAATTACTCCAACTGCTAAAGCAAAAGCAGTTATTGAAAAGTTAACATTATAGATTTCAAAGTTAAAAGATATGTTCTTAAGAGAATCTCCTCCAAATCCTTCTATAACTGAGCCTATAATTCCAGAGAAAATAATGCTGGGTAAAATAATAGCATATAATAAATAAGCCACTTTATCAGCTGTTTCTCCTGAAAATCCAAGAAGAGCTAAGATTATTAAAACTGCTATAGATATTTGAAGAAAAGCTTTAAGGTTCATAGAGAGACAGATTTAAATGGATTTATTTACTTTGCGATCTACTGTATAAATGGGTAATTTAACTTTCAACAACAGAAATTCCATTTTCTTTTCTAAATTTTATTACATTTTCAACAAAACTTTCTATTTTTTGTTCATGACTTACAATTATTAATTGCTTTACATTTAATTGCTGCAAGATATCTCTCATTTTATCTAATTGCTGATCAGAAAATCCATCTGTTGGCTCATCGAGAATTACAATATCTTTTGTTTTTATATTACTTAAAAGAGAATTAATAACCATATTAAGTGAAAATCTATATGCCAAGGCAATTGCTGTTCTTTCTCCTCCAGATAAATAAGAATAATCTAGTTCATAATCCTGCTGTTCTATTATTGGAGTAAAATCATCACTAAGCCTTATATTAAATGAATCTGAAACAAGCATGCAAAACCATTCTTCAAATAACTTTGAAAATTCTACTCTAAGTTTAATCATTACATTCTTTTCAATAAAAGAAATAAGCGGCATAAATTTTTTTGTTAACCAATCATCTAATTCAATAAGATAATTTAATTTTTCCTTTACTTCTTCTGTTTTTTTTACCCTTTCTTTTAATTCTTCTATTTGCTTTGAGAAAACATCTATTTCTTTTTTTAATTCTGCTACATTAATTTCTACTAATCTTTCTTGTTTTAAAGCATCTTCTAGTTCTTTTTGTTTTGTTTCATATATTAGGTCAAATTTACTTAATTTAAAAACAGAGGTTTTTAGTGTATCTTTATGTTGATCTAAAAATTCTATATCTTTTTTAAGAGAAACATTTAAATTTTCAATTTCATCTAATCTACTTTGTTTTTCATGAATCCCTTGATATTTAATTTTTAAAATATTTAATTCCTGAATTTTTTTTTCGTTTGGAGAAATTTCATTATCTATTTTTATTATTTTTTCATAAATCTCTTTTTTTTCCTGTTCCAAATTATCTAATTTATCCTTATTTTCTGCAATATCTGAATGTGATTTATTCAATACATTTGCTCTATAAACTGCCTCAACATTTTGAAGACAAGTTGGGCAAATTTCCAAATTAGAAATTTTTTGTTCTAGTTTCCTAAGTTCATCTATTCTCAAATTAAGAGAACTAATTTTTGAGCTAATATCTAAATCATTATTATCTAATTTCACTCTTTCTTTTTTCAAAAGGATTATCTCTTGTTCTAATTGTAAAATTTTTGATTCATCAAATTTCATATCATGCAATTCTTTTATTTGATTTCTTAATTGTTCTATTAGTTTTATATTACTTGAGATTGTTTCATTTTTATTTAAAATCATTATTTTTGTTTTTTCGACTTCTTGCTGAAATTTTATTTTTTCTTCTCTTTTTAAAGACACTTCTTCTCTTTCTTTTTGTATTTTATTTCTTAATTCTATTTTTAAAAAAAGATCTTTTTCAACTAAAATTAAATTAGAATGTTTTTCTTCAAGATCAACTTCTTTTAATAACAAATTTGATTTATCTTGTTCAAGATTTTCAGTAAATCCTTCTTTTCTTCTTTTTTCTTCCCTTATTCTTAAAATTATTGTTAATGTGTTTTCCAGAATCTTTTTATATTTATCAATTCCAAAAACATGCCTTAATGTATTTATTCTTGTTTTTGAATCTTGCAATATAATTTGCTTCATCTCTTCTTGTGGAGTATAAACTGTAAATTTGTATAAAATATTCTGCTTTTTTGAAAATTCTTTAGGATAGTTTAATAATTCAAGAACTTTATTTTTAAGTTCTATAACAGATATTTCTTTTTTTTCTTGATTAATTGTAATTGCGCAATAATCTTGTGATACTGTCTTTGCTTTTTTTAGTGTTCTTTCAATTATAATTTCTTTTTTATCAATATCAAGTTCTATTATTACTCCTCCTTCTTTTGTCCCATTTCTTAATAAAGAGGCGCCTCTTTGTCCAGGTTGTAATCCAAATAATGCAAATTCTACTCCCAGAAGAACTGAAGTTTTTCCAGTACCAATATCACCTGAGAGTAATGTAGACCCTTCTGGAAAATCAATTTCTTGATGCTCATAACTTCGTATGTTATTTAGAGTTATTTTTTTTAGTTTCATTTCAAAATCTTAAAACTTTTTTAGATTCATCGAGTAAACGTTTCTCAAATGTTTCATTTTTTTCATCTTCTTGTTTTTCTATCTGCAAGGTATTCATTAATTGTGATATTAATTTATTAAAATCAGATGGATTTTTTTCTGAATAAAGATTTATTGCTTCTTCTTCTATATTTTCAGGATTTTTTATTTCAACTTCTAATTCAAATTCTTTGGATTTTAAATCATGAGTATTTCTTAGTAAGAAATATGCATTTTTCTGCTTTGCAAACTCTTCTATTTGAGAAAATTTTATATCTGAGTTTTTCCCACTTTCTAATTCTCCACTAACTCTTAAAAGAACAATTTTATCATTTATATCTTTTTTATCTAATAGAGATATTATCTTTTCAGTTGCAAAAGTTGCATTTGTGATTTCAATTGAAATTGGAACAACTTCCTTAATTTTTAATTCTACTTTTCTTAATGAATTATTCAAACTAGTATCAACAATATAAAAACTTCCATATTTTAAATCTTCAAGTTCCTGAAAATTATTTGGAAATATCGGACCAGGATAAACAAGATTATCATATTGAAAATCTATATGCAAATGTCCTAAGGCATAATAATCTGCTTTTGGAAGCATATCTACTTCTATTGAATCTATTGGCAAGGTTCCTTTTGCCTTATCAATTGTTGTATGAAGCATTAAAATCTTAAACATTCCTGGAGAATCATTTAATTTTATTTTTCTTAAATCATTTATTTCTAAACTAGATTTTTTTCCAGGATAACCATATAATGCAACTCCTTCATGAATTGTAGGATTTATTACTATTGAATTCTCTGTTTCTTCAAAATTTTCAATATTTTTACAAAATCCTGCTTTTTCTAGAACATCTAAAAATGTTTTTCCAGAAACAGAATAATCATGTGAACCTGCAATAATAAAACAGGGAAGTCTTGCATCTTTAAATCTTTTAAATTCAGCAAAAGTCTTTTTAAGAATTTCAATATCTGGATATGCAGAATCAAATAAATCACCTGCAATAATTACAAAATCTAGTTTTTCATTTATACAAACATCAACTGCTTTTTTAAATGACTGAAAATTCAAATCCTGCAGTGGCTGTTGTTTCCATCCACCTAAATGAATATCAGCAATATGTGCAAATCTCACCATTTTTAATTGAAAAACTTTATAATTTTTGAAAAATAAAAGTATATATAAAGATTGTTGGGATATAATGAAACTAAAGGATAATTTTATTTCCCTTTAGACTTAATTCTAAAACAAAAAGTTCTTCAAAAAATATTTTTTTTCTTCCTAAGATTTTTTTCTTATAATTATTAAATTTAACTCCCTTAGTTAATGAACTTACAAGTAATAGGATTTTTCCGTTTTTATTTAAATGATATTTTGCCTGTTTTAAGAATCTATTAATTATTTCACTACTTGTTTTTCCACCAGTTGTTGAAATTCTAGAATTTTTTGGTTCTTTTTTGTCTTCAGGTAAATATGGCGGATTAAAGATAATTAAATCAAATTTTCCTTTTATATTATTAAATAAATCTGATTTTATACAATTAAATCCAAGTTTTTTGCAGTGTTTAACTGCAGCAGGATTTATATCACATGAAAGAATATTTTTTACTCTAAAATTTTTTGCTGTTTCTAACTGAATTCCAGAACCAGACCCAATTTCTAAGAATTTTAAATTTTTAGTTAAAAGTTTTGGAATTTGTTTTTTTAAAACTTCAGATAAAAGAAAAGAATCATCTTTGGGATTATAAATCTCTGGCATTTTAAAAGAATTTATTAAATAATCCTGTTAATTCTTCCCTAAATAAAAAAAGTCCTATTATAACTCCTAATAAAATAAGTAAAATTATTGCTAAGATAAATATCCATATATTTCTTTTTGGTTTTTCTGGAGTTTGTCCATAATTTGAAACTTTCTGAATTGGCCTTTCCTCTTTAGGAATTTCTATTTTTTCTTTAGAAGGCTTCTCTTGTTTTAATGGTTGTTTTTGGTTTTCAGCTTGATTTTTTTGCAAATCTCTTGCAGCTTCTTCTATTTCTTCTTTTTTATACCCTGCATTATAAAAACTCTGCATTGCAAGTTTTAGAGACTCTCCAGATGATACTGCTGATTTTAAACCTTCTAAAATATCTTCTTTCATTTTAATTTAAAACCTCAAAACTTTACCATTTGAAGTTAAATGCGATGTTTCTCCCGGTTTATAACCAAACTCTTTTGCTAATTCCATCATTGGAGAAATTAATTCAATTGATCCATGAGAGGGAATTATATGTTGTGGCTTTACTAAATCTAGTTGTTCTCTTAAGTCTTCTCTGCTTCCATGACCATGTACATGAACATCTACTTGAATTTTAACTCCTTGTTTTCTTAATCTTTTATCCATTCTTTCACGAGCGAGAATATTTACAGGTGTTGGAATAACACTTGAAGAAAATATTAAATTATCTCCAGGTTTAAAATTAAAAGGAGTTTTTCCTTTTGAAATTCTATCAAGAATTGAATTTTCCTCTGCTTGATGTCCAGTACATACAATTAAATATCTTTTTCTATCTTTTTCAACTTTTTTTAAAAAAGAGTTTATTTGATTTCTATATTTTAACAACATAATTTTTTTCCTAAAAGGGCAAAGTTTAACTTCAATTGCAGAATTTACATATTTATTAAGACTTCTCCCTAAAAATACTATTTTCCTGTTTGTCTTTCTTCCAAATTCAACAATATTATTTAATCTTTCAATATGAGATGAAAAAGTTGTAATAAATAATGCTGAATTTTTATTTCTTGCTTTTGAAAACGCTTCTTCTAATAAATGTTTTGCAACCATTTCTCCGCCTGGTTTTTTTTCAGTTCTAGAATAAAGTCCATCGATAATTAAAACTTTCACTCCTTCTCTTCCCAATTCTCTCATTTTTTTATAATTAGGAGGATTTCCTAAAGTTGGATAATTATCAAATTTCATATCTAATCCGTAAAAAAATACTCCTTCTTTTGTATGAAGTGCTGGAAAAGTACATTGTATTGTTGAATGAGTTGTATGAATAAAATCTATTTTATAATTGCTACTTTTTCCTTTAACTATCTGTGTTGAATTTGGATTAGCAGGTCTTATTTTGTTCTTTATTTGTATTTTATCATCTCTTAAAATTGAATTTAATACACTTAATGTAAAAGGAGTTCCTATTATTTCTGCTTGAGGATATCTATATGCTATATAAGGTATTCCTCCTAAATGATCTAAATGTGCATGACTAATAATTATTGCTCTTACTTTATCACGCCATCCAAGTTTATCTAAAATTCTATCATTAGGAATTGCTCCAACTCTTCTTAAATCTTTTTCAGAACGGTCTTGTTGTTTTGGATTTTCACTTCCTTGTAATTCAATTACAGCAGGTAAATGCAGTCCTATGTCAAAAATAAAAACATCTTCTCCTGTTTTTACAGCAGTCATATTTTTTCCTACTTCTTCAAATCCTCCAATTGTACATATTTCCATCTTTTTATTAATAACTAATTTAAGTTTAAAAATGCTTTTAGCAAAATAATAACAATCAAAAAAGTATAAAAAGTTCTTCTAGTTTATACAAAGTTTGTCAAATTTTAATTATTCCCTATAATAATAAAATATAAAAGTATAAATTTACATTAATATTTTATGGGTGATACAAAAAAAAAGTGGATTATAAACAAAAAATTATTGTTAATAATTGTTATTATAATTCTATTTGGAAGTTTAATTTATTTTTATATAAACAAAGATGTAAATGAACCTAATGAATGTCAAACCGACTCTGATTGTATTAAAGTTCAAACAACTTGTTGTTCTTGTAATAGTGGTGGAAAAGAAATGTGTGTTTCAAAAAAAGAAGTTGGATTTTATGAAAGACAATTAGAAAATTGTTCTAAAAATTCTGTTTGTATTGCTTTATATGCTTGTGATATTAAATCTTGCGGTTGTATTGAAGGGAAATGTGTATAAAAATGAAAAAATATCTTATCATATCACTAATAGGGATATTTTTCTTATCTTCAATTAGTTCAATTAACAATTCTGAAGATGAAAAAATTGAGAACAGTGTTTTAAATCAATTTGAAGAAAAAGAAGAAGTTAAAGTAATTATTAGATTAAAAGATGGATCTTTAACTAATAAAAGTTCAGGTGTTAGCATATCTTCTAATAATCAAGTTGAAACATTTTCTGAAGGAATTGAAATGGATTATAAATCTAAAGATTCTTTTACAACAACTATCTCAGAAGATGAATTGAATAGTCTAAAATTAGATAATGATGTCTTAGAGATTGTAGAATCAAAAGAAGTTCGTTTATTCTTACAAGATTCAGTAGGGATAGTAAATGCAACTCCTACCTGGCCTGTTCAAATTTCTGGAACAAATATCACTGGAGTTGATGAAACAATTTGCGTTATTGATACTGGAATTAATTATACTAATCCTGATTTTGGAGGATGTTCTAATGAAAGTTTTCTTAATGGCAGTTGTTCTAAAGTTATTGGGGGATGGGATTTTAATACAGGAACAGAAGATAGTGATCCTATGGATTATAGTGGACATGGAACACATATTGCAGGAACTGTTGCTGCCAATGGAAATATTACTGGAATTGCTCCAGACGCAAAAATAGTTGCTATAAAAGTTTTTAGTGATGCTGGAAGTGGAGGAAATCAATTAGTTTTAGCAGATGCTATCCAATGGTGTGTTGATAATTCATCAATTTATAATATATCTGTAATAACTATGAGTTTAGGATTTGCAGATAATCAAACTAGTTATTGTGATTCTTCTTATCCCAACATAGCTAGTTCAATTAACAATGCTATTGCAAAAAATATAACTATAACTATCTCAACTGGAAACGATTATAATTATACTGCAATTTCCCCTCCTGCATGTATAAAAAATGCAACAGCAATTGGAGCTACAGATAAAAGTGATAATTTTGCAAGTTATAGTAATAGAAATAACTTAACAGATTTATTTGCTACAGGTTCAAATATAAACTCAACAAGATGGAATTTTGGTTCATTACTAAGTGGATGTAGTAGTGGAGGAACTAATTATATGATTTGTTCAGGAACTTCTATGGCAGCTCCACATGTTGCAGGAGCTTTTGCTCTTATAAGACAATTCTATAAATTACAGAGTAATAGAGTTCTACTTCCTTCTGAAATCGAAAATACCTTAAATAATACTGGAGTCAGATTAGGGGATAGTTCAAGCGGATTAAATTTTTCAAGAATTAATATCTATTCTGCAATTTCATCTTTAGATGAGACTCCTCCAAATGTTACCATTATCTCTCCTTCAAATAACACAGTAAACTCTATTAATAATCAAACTTTTCTATGTAATTCAACTGATGAAATAGGTTTATCAAATATAACACTTTATCTATGGAATTCAAGTAATGATTTAATTAATCAAACTTTAACAAATATTTCTGGAACATCTAATCAAACATCATGGAGTATTACAAATCTCTCCTATGATAACTATAAATGGAATTGTTTAGCATATGATAATAACGGAAGTTCTAATAGAGCAAATTCTAACTTTACCCTAACAATTGGAAATATCAGTGTTTATTTAAATTCTCCAACAAATAATACAATCACAAATCAGAACCAGACATTTAATTGTAATGCATCATCATCTAACAATCTTACAAATTCAACTTTTTATATTTGGAATTCTTCATCTAGTTTAATATATAACAAAACAAAAAATACTTCCGGTATATTGAATAATTCTAATTTTACTTATAATTTTACATATGAAGATAGTTATAAATGGAATTGTTTATTTTATAATAGTATTAACTTGCAAACTTATGCTCAATCAAATTTCACAGTCACATATGATTTAACTTCTCCAAGCTTAAATATAAATTCTCCAACAAATAATAGCTGGTATAATACTGGAAGATTTAATATAACTATAGATGAAGTTGGAAATTGTACTTATTCTTTAGATTCAGGTATAAATAATGTTTCAATGAATTCATTGGATAGTTTAATATTTAGTTCAACTAATTCCAGTTTAAGTGGAACAAATTCATCTAATGACTATAATATTACATTTTATTGTAATGATAGCACTAATAATAAAAACTCAAGTTCATTAATATTCTTTGGTATTGATTTAGCATATCCTAATATAACACTATCTAGCCCGGATGATTCATCTTCTTATACTTCTAGTTCTCAAAGTATAACTTTTAACTATACTGTAACAGATAATCTTAATATTTCAAATTGTAGTTTAATTATTGATAATTCAATTAGCTTGACAAACTCAACAATTACAAATCAATTAGAAACTCAAAGTTTTACAACTAGTTTTTCTCCTGGAAGTTATACTTGGCAAATAAATTGTACAGATTCATCAGAAAATATAAATAATTCAGTTTCTAGAGGTTTTACTGTAACTGCTCCTTCAAGTGGTTCAAGTTCTTCTGGAGGAGGGGGTGGAGGTGGAAGCAGTATATCTGTTGCAACAACTCAAACACATATCCCAAATAATGAGCAAACTTCCTTGGGATATACTAAAGAATTAAATAAAAATGATAAAATAAAGTTTACTTTCTTTGATAGCAGTTCAGATGAGCATAGTTTAACTGTGAATAATATTGGGAATAATTCTGTTAATATAACAATTCAAAGTGATCCTATCAAAATTGTTTTAGGGATAGGACAAAGTATAAAGTTAAATTTAACTTCAGTTGATTATTATGATTTATATGTTAAACTAGAAGATATTATATCTAATAAAGCAAAAATTACAATTCAAACAATTAATGAGCCAATTCCTGGATATCCTGAGATAATTAAAGAAATTATAGAAAATAATAATACTAATCAGGATCTTGAAGAACAAAATAAAGAGATTGAAAAGGATATAAAATTTTTAAATCTAGAAATAAGTAAATTAAAAAATATTATTTATATCTTTATACCAATATTTATAATTATAATAATCTTTATGTTAATTACAAGAAAAAGAACAAGAAAAAGAAAAAAAGACAAAGGATTAATAAAACATATTAAAGATTATATTACTAATATAAAAAATGAAATCACTAAAACCAAGTGCAAAAGAAAATAAAAGATATTTGTTAGTTACTGGTAAAAATTTAAATAAAAACATTGAAAAATCTATAATAGATTTCATTGGAATTTTAGGAATGTCAAAAGTTGGTTTAGGTTTTATAAAAACAGGGAAAGATTATTCAATTATTTCTATCAATCGTGAGATGGTTGATTTTGTAAGAGCTAGTTTTTGTGTTTTTTCTGAAAAAATAAGTGTTGAGAAAGTTTCAGGGACTTTGAAAGGGTTGAAGAAGTAAGAATTTTTTGTTATGTTTAATTTAGAATTCTGGATAAAAGATGGAAATGAAAAATTTATTATTGTTTATAAGCTTCGGATTTTTTCAAAACTACATAAGAGTCAAATTCAATTAAATCATACCATCTTGCCGGATTGAATGAACGATACATCCTTCTTAGTTTCCAATCATGTTTATTTGGGTCTTCAACTGATAATTTTATAGACTTTTCTTTTAATTTAGTTACATATCCAGACAGATTTGTATCTTTAGAACTTAATAAGATTACATCTCCAATTGATATTTTATTCAATTTTCCAATTAAACCCTTATTTTTTATCATACAATTAAATATTAATAATCTCTTTATAAATCTTCTCATCTTGCTACCATTATATAATAACACCTAAATTTCAAAAACCAAAAACCTTTTAAATACAAGCAACTTATAAAATAAGCAGAGAAAAAGAAAAAAGTTTATAGATTATTATAAAATTCTCTAAAATTACAATGGAAATGCCAATAGATATGCAACATCAAGCAATGGGTTATGATAGAACTGCAACAATGTTCTCTCCAGAAGGTCATTTGCTTCAGGTAGAATATGCAGAAAAAGCAGTTAGACTAAGTCCATCAAGTATAGGAATGAAATGCTCTGATGGAGTTTTTATTATAGCTGATAAAAGAATAGATGATAAATTAATAGTTTCAGAATCAACAAATAAAATCTATGAAGTTGACTCTCATATTATATCAAGTATTGCAGGAATAGTGTCTGATGCAAGAATTTTAGTTGAAAGAGCACAGGTTCTCGCACAACAGCACAGAGTAACATATGATTCTCCAATAGAACCTGAATTGATAATTAAGGAAATTTCAAATGTAAAACAG
The DNA here is from genome assembly GCA_964608525.1 of Candidatus Woesearchaeota archaeon. GTDB lineage: Archaea > Nanobdellota > Nanobdellia > Pacearchaeales > GW2011-AR1 > NP1466. The sequence continues at coordinate 16,649 of CAZSNJ010000010.1, forward strand.
CAATTCAGCCAATATGGTGGAGCAAGACCTTTTGGTGTTTTTTTAATGGTTGCTGGAATGAATGACAAAAAACCTCAATTATTTACAAGTAGCGTAACTGGAAATTATCTTTCATATAATGCAAATGCAATAGGAGAACATGATGAAAGAATAAAGGAAAAATTAAGAGAGAAATACAAACCTGAATTAACAATTAAAAAAGGTGTTAAAGTTGCACTTGATATATTCAAAGAAATACAAGGAAATAAATTTGATATAGAAAAATTTGAATTATCTCATATTAATAAAGATAATGAGAAAATTGAAAGAGTAGAAGGAGAAAAATTAAAAGAATTTGTAAAATGACTCAAACACTCGCAAGAATAAAACAATCTGGAAAAAATTTTGAAATTATAGTTAATTTAGATGATGCATTAAAATTCAAAAAAGGCGAAGTTTCATCAATAGACGCTGAAGGTGATAAGATTTTTAGTGATTCAAAAAAAGGACAAGTTGCATCAAACTCTGATTTAAAACAAGCTTTTGGAACAGAAGAAATTAATGCTGTTACTGAAAAAATAATAAAAAATGGAGAAGTTCTTTTAACTCAAGAACATAGAGATGAAGAACATGAAAAAAAGTTTAAACAAGTTGTTGATTTTTTAACAAATAATTCTATTGATCCTCAAACAGGAAATCCTCATACTGCTGAAAGAATTAAAGGTGCACTCGAACAAGCTCATATTAATATAAAAAATGCTCCAATAGAAAGCCAAATTAGTGATATTCTTATAGAAATTAGTAAAATTATTCCAATAAAAATAGAAACTAAAAAAGTTAAAATAACAATTCCTGCAGTACATACAGGACAAGTTTATGGAATAATTAATCAATATAAAGAAGAAGAAAAATGGCTTGATAATGGAGATTTAGAAGTAATTGTTAGTGTTCCTGCGGGAATAATTATTGATTTTTATGATAAATTAAATGGTGTTACTCATGGAAGTGCAATAACTGAGGAAATAAAAGAAGAATGACAAAAGATAATCAAAGAAAAATAGTAATTCCTGGAGAAGTAATTGTTAAGGGTGACAATTATCTTCCTGGAGATGGAACAGAAAAAAGAGGAGAAGAAATTATCTCAATAAAATATGGTCTTTCTGAAGAACAAAATAGATTAGTGAAAGTAATTCCATTGTCAGGTGTTTATCAACCTAGAAGGGGAAATGTAATTATTGGTAAAGTTGAAAATCTTACATTTAATGGATGGGTAATAGACATTAGTGCTCCTGAAAGTGCTTTTTTATCTTTAATGGAAGTTCCAAAATATGTTAATAAAGATGGTTTAGATGAAGTTATGGATTTTGGTGATATGGTTATTGCAAAAATTTGGAGTATTAATAAAAGAGGAATAGATTTAAGTATAAAATCTAGAGGTTTAGGAAAAATAGATGAAGGAATAATTGTTAAAGTAAATCCTAATAAGGTTCCAAGAGTAATTGGAAAAGAAGGAAGCATGGTAAAATTAATAAAAGATGAGACTGGATGTAACATAACTGTTGGACAAAACGGATTAATATGGATAAGAGGGGATAAAATAGATGATGAATTATTTGCAAAAAAAGCTATTTTATTTGTAACAGAAAAATCATATATTTCAGGTTTAACAGAAGAAGTAAAAAAATGGTTTGATAAGGAGAAACAATAAAATGGAAAATAAATTAGAAGGCCAATTATACAAATTAAACAGGGAAATTGAATCAATGGAAAACGATTGTATTGTTGATAAAAGTGATACTGCATTTAATAAATATCAAGAACTCGTTAAAAAAAGAAATAATTTAATGGAGAATTATAAATAAAAAATGACAAAAGAATTTAAAAGACCAGATGGAAGAAAAGTTGATGAATTAAGAAAAATGTCTGCTAAAGTTGGAGTTGTTCCAAATGCAGATGGAAGTGCAATGTTTTCTTTTGGAGATACTATTGCAATAGCCGCTGTTTATGGTCCTAAAAAAATGCATCCTCAACATAAACAGAATCCAGAAAAAGGAACATTAAGATGTAATTATAACATGATTAGTTTTTCTGTTAATGATAGAATTAGACCTGGAATGAGTAGAAGAAGTATGGAAATTAGTGAGATTACTAAATGGGCATTAGATCCTGTTATGATGATTGATAATTATCCTAATATGGTAGTTGACGTTCATATTAATATCTTGCAGGCAAATGCATCAACTAGATGTGCTGGAATAAATGCAGCTTGTCTTGCTCTTGCTCATGCAGGAATTTCAATGAAAAATATGGTTTCAAGTGTTTCAATTGGAAAACTAGACAAACAATTGGTAGTTGACGTTGATAAAAAAGAAGAAGATTGGGAAGAAGGAGAAGGAGCAACAGATATTCCAATAACAATGACTCATAATGACAAAATAACTCATCTTCAATTAGATGGAAAAATAACAAATAAACAATTAAAGGAAGCTATTGAACTTGCAAGAAAAGCATGTAAAGAAATTTATGAAGTTCAAAAAAAAGCTTTAAAAGAAAGTTTAGGAGAAGAAAAATAAGATGACGCATTTAAAAGGAATTGAATTAAAAGAAAATAAATTAGAAGAAAGTTTAAAAAAAGCTGAAGAGTATGTAAATAAGGCAGATAAGATTGCTAATAGTGACCATGGTGGAGATGCTATAAAATATCAACAAGCTACATACCTTGCACATAGAGCACTATATGAACAACAAAAGGTTATAATTAAACAGAACAAAGATATAACTAAATTATTAGAACAAATAGAAGATTATCAATAATTAAAATGGATAAAGTACAAAAAACATCAAATATGACTGGAGAAAGAATTAAAGAATATCTATTAGAGGGTAAAAGATTTGATAAAAGATCTCCAGAAGAATTTAGAGAATTAATAATAGAACCAGGAATATCAAAAAATGCTGAAGGATCTGCAAGAGTAAAATTGGGAAAAACAGAAGTTTTAGTTGGAGTTAAAATGAGCACAAGTGAACCATATCCAGATTCTCCTGATAAAGGAAATTTAATGGTTACAACAGAATTGCTTCCATTAAGTTCTCCAAGATTTGAAGCAGGACCACCAAAAATAGAATCAATTGAATTAGGACGATTAATTGATCGTGCAATAAGAGAAAGTAAACTTATTGAATTAGAAAAATTATGTATAAAAAAAGGAGAAAAAGTTTGGACTGTTTTTATTGATATTTACTCAATAAATGATGATGGAAATTTACTTGATGCTGCAGGAATTGGTGCAATTGCTGCTTTAAAAAATGCAAAGATTCCAAAATATGATGAAAAAAATGAAACTATTCTTTATGGAGAATCATCTGGCAAAAATATTCCTTTATCAAAAGATATTCCAGTGTCTATTACAGCGCATAAAATAGGAGAAAATATAATTATTGATCCTACAAGAGAGGAAGAAGATATAAGTGAAACAAGAGTAACAATTGGAAGTTCAAATGGAATAGTTTCATCAATGCAAAAAGGAAATTCAAAAGAATTGACTATAAAAGAAATGGAACATATATTGGATTTAGTTGAAAAAGTTGAAAAAGAAATATCTTTAAAAATAAATAAATCTTTAAAATAAAAATGAAAACATTTGATCTTAGCAAATATGAAATAGCTAGAATTCTTGGAGCAAGAGCTCTTCAGATAGCAATGAATGCGCCTCTTTTAATTAAAATTAGTGATGAAGATTTAGAAAAAATAAGATTTGACTCTCTAAAAATAGCTGAAATTGAATTAAATTCAGGAATTCTTCCAATCTCTGTAAAAAAACCATTTCCTACAAGAAAAGATGAAGAATTAAAAAGAGCAAAAGAGCAAAAAATTAGTGATAAAAAAATAGAAGAAAAAGAAGTTAAAGAAGAGGAAGAAATTGCAAAAGAAGGAGAAATTATGGAACTTGTAACTCCTGAAGATGAACAAGAAGAAGATACATCTAAGAGAGATGAAGAAGAATAAAACTATATAAAGTAAATTTCTTTTTTTCATACATGGTTGTAATAAAGAGGGTTTTTGCAAAATCAATTTTAGATTCTCGTAAAGATAAAACAATTTTAATTACTATAAAAACAAATGTTGGAAATTTTTCTGCAAGTGCTCCAAATGGAAAATCTATAGGACGACACGCTGTAAAAATATACAAAAAAAATCTTGAAGAAGATATTAAAACAATTAAAAAATTCAGTGATTATTTTTCAAAGGAAATAATAGAAGAATTTAATGATTTAAGACGTATTGAAGATATTGTTGATGGACATGTTGGCGCAAATACTCTTTTTGCACTAGAATCAACTATATTAAAAGCAGTATCAAAAGAGCAAAAAAAACAAATTTGGGAATTAATAAATTCAAAATCGAGAAAAATCCCTAGATTAGTTGGAAATATTGTGGGGGGGGGAAAACATTCTAATTCAAGAAAAAAACCAGATTTTCAGGAATTTTTAATAATCCCTAATTCAAAATCTGTTAAAGAATCCTTTGAAAAAAGTAAAGAAGTAAAAAAAGATATAAAAGAAATTCTTAAAAAAGTTGATAAAAATTTTGAAAATAAAAAAAATGATGAAGATGCTTGGATGAGTTCATTAAATGAAAAAGAAATTTTAGATATTTTAAAAAAAATTAAATTATCAATAGGTGTGGATATTGCAAGTTCTAGTTTTTATAAAAGGAATAAATATAATTATGAAAATCCTATGCTTAGAAGAGATAATAAAGAACAATTAGGATATTTATCAAATCTTATTAATAATTTTAATTTATTCTATATAGAAGATCCTTTTAATGAAGAAGATTTTGAAAGTTTTTCTAAACTTCTTAAAAAATTTCCAAGTTCATTAATTGTAGGAGATGATTTAACTGTTACAAATACTAAAAGATTTGAAAAAGCAATAAAAATGAAAAGCATAAATTCTATAATTGTTAAACCTAATCAAATTGGTTCTTTAATTGAAGTGAAAAGAGTTTGTGAACTTGCAAGAAAAAATAATATAAAAATAGTTTTTTCACATAGAAGCGGAGAAACAGAAGAAAATATTTTAGCTGATTTAGCATTTGGTTTTGAATCTGATTTTTTTAAATGTGGAATTACTAGTAAAGTTAGAGAAATTAAAATAAAAAGATTAATTGAAATTGAGAAAAGTTTGAAATAAGAATCTTTTCTTAACACAATCTTTAAAAACATATTTTTCTCTGAATTCTCATGACTAAGGAAAAAGAAGAAATTGTCGAAGAAAAACTTCAAGGAAAAGAATTAGAAAAAGCAGCAGAAGCAGAATCTCTAAAAACAGAAAAAAAACCTGAGAAAAGCATAGCAGAAAAGAAAAAAGAACTTCTAGAAAAAGTAAAAAAACTCTCTAAGAAAGTTGATATTACAAAATCTGAGGAACTTAAAGAGAAAGTTAAAATTAAGAAAAGATCAGATATGCTTATCCCTTTGGAAGAATATGTAAAAGCAGGCATATACCTTGGAACAAGAGTTGTAACACCAAAAATGAAGCAATACATATATAGAAGAAGGGCTGATGGACTTGCGATTTTTAATACAGATTTAATTGATGAAAAATTAAAAGAAGGAATAGATTATCTAATAAAATTCAATCCAGAAGATATTATCCTTGTTTGTAAAAGACAATCTGGATGGAAGGTAGCAAATATGTTTTCACATTTAACTGGAATCAGAACATTTACAAAAAAATATCCTGCAGGAATTTTAACCAACACAACACTTCCTGATTTTTTTGAAAATGAGTTAACAATTGTAACTGATTCATGGTTAGATAAAAATGCATTAAATGACACATTAAAAGTTAATAAAAAAGTTTTAATGATTTGTGATACAAATAATTTTCCAAAAGGTACAAGTCATATAATAATTGGGAATAATAAAAGCGGAAAAAGTTTAGGTGTAATTTTTTATTTACTTGCAAAAGGATATTGTAAAGCAAAAAAAATTAAGGCAGATATTCCTGATTTAGAATGGTGGACAAGTGAAGAGGAATAAAAATGAGAAGATTCAAATGCGAACCATATAAATCAAGTCCAGGATTTTCTAATTATTTAGAAACATTAAACACTTCTAATATATTTTATTGTCCTTCGTCAAAAGTTCTTCCTGAAGAAATTCAGATAGAATACTCTTCTGGTCCTCCAAGAAAATATAAAAAAGGAGGATTATTTTGTATAAAAAGAGCAAAAGAAGTAATTAATGCTCAATGCACTATCCAACTTTCACCTATAAGACTAGAAAAAGAAGGATTAGCTATTATTTGTTCAGAAGAAAGAAAAATAATTTTTGAAAAAGCAAAAACTATAAATGTTTCAAGTAAAGAAAAAGAATTTTTTTTAAATAATAGACATTAACTTACTTTAAAAAACAACCAATTATCTTTTTTCTATCGTTAAATTTTGAGCAAACTTTTTTTCCAATTGGCAACAAAAAGTTTATAAACATATTATTTTTGAAAGTATCATAACTAAGATGAGTGCTTTAATAAAGAACGTATCTGTTAACATTAAGGTATGATGTATGTAAAAGCAGTCATTAAGTTGTAATTCTATAAGCCAATAGTTAGGATTCGTGTGAAGTATTCTTGACATTTTATCGTCGAGAACGCGGAATTGATTTATTATCTTAATAATTAAATATAAATTCTTTAAATCCAGTTGATCCTGCTGGCGGCTGCAGCTCTCTGGTTTGCACTTAGACATGCAAGTTTTTCGAGAGAAAGCGAACTGCTCAGTAACACGTAGCTAACCTACCCTTAAGTCAAGGATAAGCTTGGGAAACTAAGTCTAATACTTGATAAGAGATATACCCTGGAATGATTTATCTCTGAAACTCGCGCTTAAGGATGGGGCTGCGGCGGATTAGGTTGTTGTTGGGGTAAAAGCCTAACAAGCCGAAGATCCGTAAGGGCTCTTAGCGGAGAGGCCCTGAGAGGGAATCTGAGACACTATTCCCAGCCCTACGGGGTGCAGCAGTTAG
>CAZSNJ010000011.1:0-20585 GCA_964608525.1 Candidatus Woesearchaeota archaeon
CGAAAGCTGCTGAGAAGAAGAGATTTGCTACTCGTTTGATGAAGGAACAGAAGGGAGTTAAGACTGTCGTTGAAAAGGTGGGGAAGTTTAAGGGTCGTTTACGTAAGATGGAGACTAGACATATTGCGGGAGAGAGAACCAAAGAGGTTTTGTATAAAGAGAATAATTGTTTTTTTAGATTTAATATTGATTCTACTTATTTTTCTCCAAGATTAAGCAATGAAAGAAAAGAAATTGCTTCAAAAATTAAAAAGAATGATAAAGTTTTAGTTATGTTTTCAGGTGTTGCACCTTATCCAATAGTTATTGCAAAAAATTCCAAAGCAAATGTTACTTCTATTGAAATTAATAAGGAAGCAAACAAATATGCTAAGTTAAATGTTGAATTAAACAAATTAAAAGATGCACCTTCAGGTGTACCCCAAAGGGGCAAAGTTGAGACAATCCAAGGAGATATAAAAAAACTTGCTGGCACCACAGGCGTACCCCGAAAAATCTTAAAAAAAGATTTTTACAAAGGGCAGAAGTTAAATAAGAAATTTGATGTAATTGTAATGCCTCGTCCGCAGTTGAAAGATTCTTTTCTTAAGGAAGCATTTATGTTAAGTAAAAAAAATACAAGAATTTATTATTATGATTTTTGCAAAGAAGATGAAATTAATTCTGTTGTTGAAAAAATAAAACTAGAAGCAAAAAAATACAAAAAAAAGATTAAGATTTTAAAAACAAAAATAGCTGGTGAAATTGCCCCTTATAAAATTAGAGTTAGGATTGATTTTAAGATTCTTTAGTTATCATTTGATTCTACTATAAGTAATCCTGTTCTTTTAACAAATCCATCTGTATTACAAATGGAAACATCTCCTGTTGGCGAATTCGAATCCGAAAATAAACATCTTTTTCCTTCATTTCCATAAGGACATTCTCCTCTAGGAATTTCACATAGAACTAAATTTATTTTTGGAAGATAATTTTGTTCTCTAACTGCTTGTTCTCTTATCTCTCTTGAGAAATTAACTGCATAAGCCCTTCCACTTCCAACCATTTCACATTGTTCCATTTTAATTTCTCATCTTATCAAAAATTTCTTGAAGAATTTCAACTTCTCTTTTACTTATTTCATGTGAACTTCCATCTCCAGGATATGCTCTCCAACTTTCTAAATAGTTATTTTCTCGTAAGCCACTTGACACATCAGGTCTATAAATTAATTTCCATTCTTCTCCTGAAGGAGTTTTTCCTCTTATTATAGTAATATCAATTCTATCATCTCCATCCAAATCTTTAATCTCTACATTTTTACCTTCTGAATTATATTTAACAGAAGTTGAATTACTAAGAGGTTCTTTTGTAGTTGGCATTATTCCTGCATAGCTATTTTTTAGTAAAGTGCTCATTCCTAAACCAATCAAGCTTACTTTTCCCGCTAATCCTAAAAATTTTCTTCTATTCATTTTAAAATAAATTAATATTTAGATCCTCTTTTTACTCTATTAAATTTAACTGCTGCAGATACTACTGGATATACTATTGCTCCACCAATCCTTCCAGTAATTTCTAATGCTACTTCTAAAGGGATATATCCTTTAGCCCTTCTTGCAAGCTCTCTAGAAAGTATTGAAGGTTTCACTACTTCTGCAAATTCTTCTAGTTTATTTGTCATAAAATTCCTAAAAATTTAAACTTTATAAGTCTTCCTATTGTAATTACTATAAAGTGGTTTTAAAATCCTTTATCAGCCTTTATGGCTGTTGGAGCTTCTCCTCCATGCCATGTAAATCTTGGTCTTATTCTCATAGGATAAATTCTTTCAGAATTGTCGTCGAGAACTATTGCAGAACCTTTTAAATTTGGCAAATCATCCATATATTTTTTTATGCTTTCTAAAAAATAGCTTTGCATTATGTAATTTAATGCTTCTAAGTCAGGTAGAGATGTAACTCTATGAGAAATCACAATATCTGACTGAGTCATTACATCTCTGTGAATTTGTCCCGGTTGCTGCGTTGCTAAAACAAGAGAAATTCCTGGTTGTCTTCCTTCTCTTAATAATTGTACAAGGGCATCTGTTGCAACTGTTTTTCCTTGTAAAGGTAAAAACTCATGAGCCTCATCAATGAAAAACCAAACTAAAGGAGTTTCTTTTTTTTCTTCTGATGATGAAAAATCAAAACCTTTTGCTAATGACATTATCTCTTCTTTTTTTCTTGCTTCCATTCTTTGATTGAAAATTTTTCTAGAAACTAAGCTAATAACTAATGCTCTTACATTAAATAATCCAACTGAATTATAAACGCTCAAATCTAAAACAGAAGTCATTCCACCCGAAATTAAATCATTTATTTTTGTTGGATTTTCACCTTTTTCTGAAAAAATTCCCCATGTTTTTGCTGCTTCAAATAAACCAACAGCAGCACTTTTAATTTCTTCTGAAGATTTTTCATCTTTTTCCAAATTTTCAATTATTTCTTTAATACCAAATTTTTCTTTTAATCCACCCAATGTTCTCTCAATTAAAACAGCTACAGGATTTATCATATCTAATCCAAAAGTTATAATCCAATCATCGGAATTCATTTCTGTAATATCCAAAGCGAATTTTTTATCAATTGGAATCCCTTTTTCTAAATAATTATCATAATGGCCAAATGGCACAAAAATTTTTACAGGAAGATTCTTAGGATTTAATTTCCAATCTCTTAGTAATTCTTTATCTTTTTCATTTTGAAATTTCATTGTCCAATAAATTCCCATGGTATCAAATATTAATGATGCAATATTTTGGCTTGTGTCTTTTGGAAGATTAGTTAGTTCTTCTGCTACGACTCCAATACTATATGACTTGCCTCCACCTCTTTTGCCCGCAACTAAAACTACATGACTTCTTGCAACATCCATTAGAATTTTATTAGAAAGAGAAGTATACTGTCCCATTTTAACATAACTTTTTCCAATATTTATTAATCCTCTATCACCCAATATTTTTTTATCAGTTTCATTTCTTCCAACAATTATATTATATGGCATAATTAAAAAAAGTTAAATAGATTTTTAATTCTTTGGTTTAAATAGGTTTATCCAAATAATTAATTTCTTCATCACTAAGTCTTAATTCTCTTCTTACTTCAGGATTTTTTAAAATATTTTTAATTATTGGAAATTCATTCATTATGCGTTTTGCACCAACATGAACATGTTTAGCATATTTTTTAGAAATTGATTTTTTCTTGAATGTTTTTTGATTATTCATCCACATTTTTAAAATTCTTGTTGGTTTTTTATAACTTGTAAATCCGGATTTTATATCTTTTTTTGAAGATGATACTCCATAACTCAGTAAAATGTTTTCATAAACTAAAAATCTCCAATATTGTTGACGATATATTCTTTTTTTAAATACATCAACTTTACTCAATAAATCATATGCTCTTAATAACTCCTTTTTTTGATATTCCATGGGAATATTTTCTTCAATCCATAAAATTATCTCATCTATAGGCATTTTTACTGAGTCATATATTTTTAAGGTTTCATCTGTTGGTTTTCCTTTAAAAACTAATTTTAATGCATTAAAAATATCCACTTCTTTATTTCTTTCATCAATTAAATCAATGGAAGGATCTTTTGTACTTGATGTTGTTTGTAAATCATTTATTGCAGCTCTTAAATCCCCTTTAGCATTTATTGCAATTTTTGTTAAGATATTATTATCAATAAAATTGTTTTCTTTTCTTAAAACATTAATCATAACGTCTTTTATTGAATTATAATTAATTTCTTTTAATTTTACAAGTTCTGCCTTATTTCTTAATCCACTTAATTTAGATGCCCAAATATTATTTGCAGTTATTATTATTGGATAATTTGCAAGAGTAATTAAGGATAATAACTCTGTTAATCCACCCCTATCAACAGCAGATATTCCATCAACTTCATCAACTAATATTATTTTTCCTTTTTTTATTAATGATTTTTGTTCAATTGCAGGTTTTAAAATTTCTTTTAATTTTATTTTATTTCTCAAGTCAGATGCATTTAATTCAAATATTTCTAGATTTGAATCTTTTGCAATAACATGTGCTAATGTTGTTTTACCAACTCCCGGAGGTCCATGAAGAATTAATGCTTTTTTTTGATTTTTTGTTAATTTTCCTAAATAAAAATTTCCAATAAAATTCTTTATTTTGATTATTGCTTCATTTTGACCAATAATCTCCTGAAGGAATTTTGGCCTATGTTTTTCAGTCCATTGCATTTTCTATCAAAATTTCCCAATTTTTTTTATAATCATTGAATTTTCTTTCAAATTCTTCCCTTGGTGTTAAAGTTATGTTTAACTCACTAAGTTTATCTTTTAGGATTTTAAGAGTTTCATCTTTATTATTTTTATCTGACATTTTTTCTAATTCAATTATATATCCATATCCTTTTGGATAATCTAGACAAACATCAATTTTATCCCATAAAAATTGCTTTCTATCTCTTAACCATCTAATTTCAACTCCTAACCCTGCTGAACTAAATATTTTCTCTAGTTTTTCAAAATCTTCTTTTTTTGTTTCTACTTCTAATTCTTCTCTTTGTTCGTCATGTACAATTCCTTCTTTTAAGACAATTTTAGAACCAAAATTATTTTTTTGTATTCTTACATCATTATTACAATCAAAGTATTGTGTTTCTTGAAAATCTTCTTTAACTAATTCTGCATTTTCTTTAAAAAATTCTAAAAGTTTTTCATATTGCTCTTTTGTAATAAATGCTTTAATTTCAACTTCAATATTTTTTTCTTGCATTTTACCCCTTTCCTAATCCAGCAAGTACAAAACTTGCAATAAGTGATTGTAATTGAATAAAAGGGTCTGATCCTTCAACAATCCTAAATTCAGTTTCACCTGTTTTTTCAGTTAGTTTTACTTTTAGTTCTGGTTCTACTTGAAGATTCCAGATTTCTTTTTGTATTGCTTTAATTACATCCTGCCCGGAAATACTTTCTTTTAACATAACATCAAGAAGTTTTTCTCTTGATTTTTGAAAGTCTCCTGATAGTGCATAATCAAGAATAATTTTGATATCTTTTGGTTTTGAACTAGAAAGTATTGTTGAGATTAGTTCAGAATTTATATTTGGAGAAATTGATGCAGTTGACTGAATTAAATTAATACATTTTCTGCAATCCCCTTCACTACCTTCATATAAGGCTTCTATTGCATCTTGATTTATTATTAATTTTTCAGTTTCTGCAATTTTTTGAATTACTTTTTCAATGTCTTTTTTTTCTAAAATTTTAAATCTAAAAAGTACACATCTTGATTGAATAGGATCAATAACTTTACTTGAATAATTAACACTAAGAATAAATCTGCATGTTGCTGAATAATTTTCCATTGTTCTTCTTAATGCTTGTTGAGCTTCTGGTGTTAATGCATCTGCTTCATCTAAAAAGATTACCTTAAATGGAACACTTCCGAGTGATTTTGTTCTTGCAAAATTTTTTACTTTTTCCCTTACAATTTGTATTCCTCTTTCATCTGATGCGTTTAATTCTAAATAATTTTCTTTCCAATTTTCTTTAAATAATTCTTTTACAATTATTAGTGCTAATGTTGATTTTCCTGTTCCTGCTGGTCCTGCAAATAGGAAATGAGGAATATTGAGTGAGTTTGTTAGTGCTTCAACTCTTCTTATAATTTCACTTTGCCCAACAACTTCAGAAAATTTAGAAGGGCGAAATTTTTCTGTCCAGATTTCGCTTTCCATAAAAAGTTAAAATTAGATTTGCTTATAAATATATTGATGGTTTAGAATGATAATTATTTACTTCTAGCACGTCTAACTTTTCTTTTATGCTTTTCCTTTCTAAGTCTTTTACGCTGCCATTTCCAACGCATTTGACGCTTTTTCTTCCATCTACGGCTTGATCGTTTCATATTAAATTTTAGAGAAATTGGTTTTTAAGAGTTTCTATCTAATTTTTCAACTTTCTTTTTTATTCTATCTCTTCTATTTGTAAATTGTTCATATGGAATCTGCCCATTTTCTTCAAATACATCTTCCACATTCCAAATTACTGGTTTTTTATCCCAATTATAAAGTTGTTCTAAATCATGACTCATAATTATTACTTGATCTGCATGATCAATCATTTCCTTTGTTACTTTCTTAGGTTTTTTATTGCTTATATCAAAATCTATCTCTCTCATTGCTCTAAGAACCCTTTTATCTATATAATTTATATTATATGCCAATGCGGCACTTTTGGCTTTATGTTTTTTTGAAAGTTTATTGAAGAATGCCTCTGCCATTTGACTTCTTGTCACATTTGATTTACATAAAAATAAAATCTCCATAGATAATAATATTTATCTTTTTTTAAAAATCTATCTACTCTTTTTTACTTCAATTCTTGGACAATACTTTTTAATTTTACATTTAGAACACCATGGAGAAACAGGTATCCTTTAACAATGAGTATGAAATTATATAAAGATTAAAAAACTTATCTAAATATGAAAAAAGAGATTAAATTAAAATCTTTAGTATCTTATCTTAAAACAACCCATATTAAATTAAATTTAACATTCTTAAATAAATTATTGAAAGATGCTTCTAAATCAAATCTTCCTCATAGGGATAAAAAGTTTGCTCAAAGAATCGGATGCCCAATAAATAAGAATAAGAAATCAGCAATGACTATTTATGGGTGGATAAAAGGCTATAGAACAATTCCTATGGATAAGCTTATCAAGATAGTAAAATTATCAAGTTATTCTTGGGAAAATGTGGAAATGAATTTAATCTCCATTAAAGCAGGAATTAGAAGTGGAGAGATAAAACCTAACTTTCCTATAAAAATTGATAAGAAATTAGGGTCAATAGTCGGACATATTTTAGGAGATGGTTCTATTGAAAAGAGATTTCATTCTGTATTTTTTTCTAATTCAGATCTTGAATTATTAAAAGAATTTAGTAAATATTCTGAAGAAATATTTGGAATCAAACCGAGAATATGGGTACAAAAGAGAAGATTATTTCATGAGAAATCCCAATGGTTAATGAAAGTAGATAGTTTAAAAAAAGTTCCAAAAAATCATAGTGTAGGTTTATTTTATCCAAAGATTTGTTGCGATATATTATATTTTCTGTGTGGAAAGTTTGCAGAGGGAAAAAATAAAAATATAACAGATCAGATAAAAAAATCAAACAAAAATTTTAAAATAGGGTTTGTTAGAGCTTTTTTTGATGATGAAGGATCAATAAGAGCAGATAATTACACAATAAGATTACATCAAGATAATAAAGATATGTTGAAGGATTTTAGAGATATTTTGAAAGAATTAAATATTAATTCCAATTTAATAAGAACATATATTAAAAGAGAAAAATCTAGATACTATTTTAACATAACTGGCTTTAAAGAATATTATAGATTCAATGAATTAATCGGATGCACTTCTCCTAAAAAGAAAAAAGAACTTGAATTGTTGATAAATAAAGTTAAAAAAAGTAAATACTTTAAGAAAAAGTACTCTTTATAATTATCTACTACGAGTCACTCCTATACATGGACAGTATATCTTAATAGGACATTGTGAACATTTAGGTGATAAGGTTATACAAATCTCTTGACCAAAAAGAACTAAAATTGCATTTAACTCTTGCCAAAATTTTTTTGGAATAACTTTTTCTAATTGTTTTTCAGTTTCTTCTGGATTTTTAGATTTAACCCATCCTAATCTATTTGCAATAACATGTACATGAACATCGACAGGGATTACTGATTGTCCAAAAGCAAAAGCTAGAACTATATTTGCTGTTTTTGGTCCAATCCCTTTTATTGATAACAATTCCTCTTTATTTTCTGGAACTTTATTATTATATTTTTCAATTAAAACAGAGGACACATGTTTTAGTGTTCTTGCTTTCTTTTTATAGTGGCCAGAAGAAAAAATTAGTTTTTCTAGTTTTTTTACCTGAAGTTTTACAATTTTTTGAGGTGTATCTGCAACAGCATAAAGTTTTTTAGATACAATTTCAGTATTTTTGTCTTGTGTTCTTAATGATAATAAACAAGAAATTAAAATTTTAAATGCATTTGGTTTTCTTCTCATGCGATTTAATGTAGTCTTTTCACTCGAAGGATATTCTTTTGAAAGTATTTTCATAATTTTTTCTATTTGTTTCATTTGAATTATCACGCCCCTGCCGGGATTTGAACCCGGGTCACCACCGTTCTCCAAAAAAGAGAGGGTTGCATTAAGATGCATAGACTTCTTCTCTCATCGAGATTCGATCACCTCTTCTCTATTCTAAATTTTGAGAGGGTGGGATCCATAGCCTCCTATATAGATTTTAATCCATAATGGGATTTGGCCGCTAGACTACAGGGGCATATAAAAAATTAAGAATAATTGTTTTATAAATTTATTTTATTTAATTAATAAAACTTTATCATTTGGCCTTACTTTTTCAGAAACCTTTATTCCAATATGATCTCCTTTTTTTGCTTCTTTTACACTTTCTCTTTCTATTTGTATACTTTTTACAACTTCTTTAATATCAGTAGTATTCCCTTTTATATTAACTTTATCACCAACTTTTAACTTACCTGAAAGTTTTATTGCAGCAACACTTACATGACTAAAATAACTAGAAACTCTTCCGATTTCTTTTTCTTTCATATTTTATTCATGAGTTTAGAATATATAAATTTTACTAAATAGCCCCAGCAGGATTCGAACCTGCGTCACAAGATTCAGAGTCTTGTATCCTTGACCAACTAGACTATGGGGCTTTGTTAATATTTTTTTGTAAATTAAGTATAAAAGTTTATTGATATTCTTTTAGAAATATTTTTATAGTCTTTGTTCTTTTTGTTATTATGGCAGTTGGCATTACTCTACTTATTATATTAGTATTAAGCATTGCCATATGGGTTATTATAGAAATAAAGAGATTAAAACATAAGTTATTTGCAATATTTCTAATAGGATTGTTATTATTTGCATATTTTGGTTCTGTAATGGCATTTAAGGGAAAAGATGTTGATTATAAGACAGTACCAGGACTAATTGATGCAACTAAGATTTATTTTTCCTGGCTTGGATTTATTTTTACTAATATGAAAACTCTAACTGCTGGAGCAGTTCAAATGGATTGGGAAAGTAATGAAACTATAAAATCATAGGTTATTTAGAGAAAAGATTAAAAACCCTTTATTCTTAATAATATAAGTATGGCTAAAAAGAAGGTGAAGAAATCTAGAAAAGTTAGAAGATCTGCTAATAAATCAAAAAGAGCAAGTTATAAAAAAAATAAAGTAAGATTAGTTTTAAAAAATTTATTTTTATTTATTGTTTTGTTTGTTTTATCCTTGGTTTTATATAATGTTTCTTCAAATGAATTATTAAGTAATTTATTTTGGATTCTTGCATTAATAACCGGATTTGTGAGTGTTGCATTTTTAATTGCATGGTTAGTATTAATTGTTCTTAGATATTCAAATAAATAATTTTTTATAAGCTATTTTGGAGTATTTATTATGCTTCGGTGGCTTAAGGGTATAGCATCACCATGGTAAGGTGGAGATTGAGGGTTCAATTCCCTCCCGAGGCTTAAATTTATAAAACCTTATTCTTAGAGTGAAATATGAAAAAAGAATGTAATTTAGATAATTTAAAAAAAGATTATAAGAAAATTCAGACAAAATATAGTTTACCTAGTTTTGAAAAATTAAATGAAGATTTTCAAATAGAAAAAATTGCAGAAGTTGAAACAGATTATTTATTAAGAGAAATAAGGAAATTTGTTGCAGATAAATTTTCAAATTACTTAAGATTTATTGAAGCTATTTTACATCCAGTAAATGCTCCTATGTTTGTTTTTTCTGTGATTAAATCAATTGATATTGAAGATAAAAATAAATTAGTAGAAATTTATAAGAAATTAGCAAAAACAGAAGTTAGATTAATTGAAGTAGATGTTGATTTTTCTTTGGAAAAAGAAGCTGAATTTATTAATGAATCTTATAAGTTATGGCAGGGAATTAAAAAAGATTTACTCGATGTTATTGATAAAATAAAGAAGAATTGGGATAATAAGTTTGAAGTTAATAATAAAGGTTATCTTGGGTGATCTTTATAAAAGATAATATTAAAAGTCTGATTTAATTATCTATTTTATGATTGAGGAAAAAATAATTACCAAAATTTATAAAATACATCTAAAACAACTAAAAAATCTTTCTGTTCCACATAAAAAATTTATGATTTGTTTTTCTGGAATTGCTGGTTCTGGAAAAACATATATTGCTAAGATATTAGAAAAAAAATATAATGGAGTTAGAATTAGAAGTGATGATATTAGAGGGATTATTAGAAGTTTACATATAGATGATATGGATAATGTTACAGATGATTATTTATCTTGGTTATTTAAAAATTGGCCTTTTAAAAATAAGTTAATTATATTAGATAGAGGGATTGATAGGAAATATAAAGAAACCTTCTCAATTTTTAAGAAAAAGGGATATAAGATATTTATTATAAGATTAAAAACTCCAAGAGAAATATTTGAAAAAAGAATTAAAGGGAAACTAGGAAAATTAGATCAAAATTATCTCAATAGAATTAATGATTGGATAAAGCAATGGAAGGAGTTTGGGAAAAAATTTAAGTCAGATATTATAATCAAAAATGAGAAAGATAATAAATTAGAACTTAAAAAGATTTTTACTATGTTAGATAAATTGATTAAGTAATCTCAATTATTTTATTTGTTAAGATGTTTATTAAGTCCTTCTAATATTCAAATTCTTTTTTTGTTAATTTTCTTCTTTTACAATAATCTTCACATATTTTGCTTATTTTATCTTCTTCTGTTAATTTTAAAATTTTAAAACATTTTTTGTAATCAAAAATTATCTTTTTATGTTTAAAATATACTATTATCTGCATCCTTAATCTTAAGTTTTGCATCATTCCTTTTGTTAATGAAAAACCTTTTCTTGATTTAGGGTAGGTATTTTTAATTCTCAAATCTTTTATTTTTATATATTTGATTACACTTTTTTTTAGAAGAGGTTTATTTATTAGTCTTTTTTTAAACCCTTTAAATTCTTTTGTAGAATAAATTTTTTTAGAACCATCAATAATTGTTATCCAAGAAGCCCAACTCCCTTTTTTATAGATATATTTCTCGTAATCTTTAATAGAAATAAAATGGTGGATACTCCAATTTTCTTTTCTGAATTTTTTGTGTAAAAATATATTTTCTTTTTTATAATTTAATTTGTTTTTCCTTTTTAATATGATAATTATATCAATATCTGATTTTCCTTCTACAAATTCTCCAGTATTTGCAGAGCCAAAAATTAAAATTGCTGCCAAGTTATCTTTGTACTTTTCTTTTAAAAATTTATTTATTTTTTCTAGAGATTTTTTTAAACTCATTTTAAATTACGAGTAATACAATTCCAATTATCAAGAATATATCTAAGAGTACTTCAAATTTATTTATCTTTTCTATTATACCAAATTCTTTAATTGTCATTTTTTCTTTAATTTTAAGAATGTTTAAATGAGCATAATCAACAAATAAATGAGAATAATACCCTAATCCAATAACCCAAAACCAAGTTTTATTATAATAATATAATAGAATAATAATTAATGTAATTAAGATAATTCCAATATAATGGTGAATAAAACTTCGTCCTTTATAAAGTCCATTAACAGCCTTATTCCAAGCATGTTTTATATTCATTTCCTTATAACGTAAAATAAACACAATGAAATGATCAATATCAATTAGTAATCCTGCAAATGCAACAAAGAAAGCTATTTTATAGTCAAATATACCAAATTTCACAAAGATACTTGCAATAAAAAACGAAAATAAAAAATGAGTTTGTGGATACATATAGATAATATTAGAAAATAGTTTATTAATCTAACTCTTCAAAAATTTCTTTTAAACTAATTTCAAATAAAGCAACAGGCATTTTTATTCTCCAGTTTTTTAATATTTTTGGATGAATTTCTCCAATAAATCCAATTTTTTTATCTTTAATGAATATCTCTGCAACTCTTCCGTCTATAAGGTATGTTGGAAATTTTTCTGATTCTTTTACTTTTATTTCTATATTTAGCATTCTGGCTAGATATTCAAGAATTTGTTTTATTTTTGTAAAATTACCCGGAGTAATTGCAACTCCAAGGTTTTCATTTTCATTTGAATCAAAAACCTTTCCTATTTCAAAGATTTTTTGAGGATATTCTGAATCAACATTTTCCGCAAAGTTTTTTAATAAATAGTGTGTGAGATTTTTTCTTAAAATTGTATAATCTGTTTTTGATTCATTTAATTCAGTAAAATTCTTTTCTTGCATTCCTATTTTTTTAAATTGATCATATTTTTTTGTTAAATGATAATTTGAAACTTCTAATATATCAGCTCCTGTTAATATTTCTGATATTTTTCTTTTTATTGTTTCTTTTAAATTTTCTTTTCCTATTGTTGATATCTCTGGAATAACTGGAATAAAATTTTCATAACCATAAGCAATTGCAATATCTTCTATTAAATCAACTTCATGTAAGATATCTGTTCTCCATGGAGGAATTTCAATTGTTCCTTTATTATAATCATAACCCATTTTTTCAATTAATTGTTTTATTTGTTTATCTTTTAATTCTAATCCTAATAATTTGTTTGTATTTTCGTACGAGATTTTCATTTTTTCTGTTGTTAAGTTAGGGGTTGTTTTATTTTTAGAATCCTTAATCTTCATTTGATAAATTTTTCCATTCATATCTGCAAGAGTTGTTATAATTATGTTTAAACATTTATTTAATATTTCTTGATCAAATCCAGAACACTCAACAAAAACATCTTTAGTATTTTTAGTTATTTTTCCTGTTAATTGAGAATTGATTATTGGAGGCATACTTAAAATGTTTTTATCTGCATCAATAAAGATTGGAAATTTTGTTTTTCCTGCAAGTAAATGAGAATATTCTTTTCCAGCTGAATGTTTTTGAAGGATTTCAAGTCCAGACATTTTTTTATTTGATTCCAATGGAATAAATTTTATTTTATCTGGTTCTAATGCTTTGTAAGTTATAGGAAGTTTAATTTTTTCTAACGGATAAATTCCTATTGCTAATTTTTTTCTTTTTCTACCAATTGTAGAATGTAATTTTTCCTGAATTTCAATTAATTCTTTTATTTTTTCATCATCTAATTTTAGTCCTTTAACAATGCTGCATATTGTGTAGGGTCTGATATTTTTTACAGATGAATCTATTTTTACTTCGTAATTTTTTCCTGGATTATTAATTTTATATTTCTTTAATCCTGTTTTTTTACCTAAAAAAGATAAAAATGATCTTTTAAATCCCTGAAAACTAAGTAAATCAGGACGATTTGGAAATATTTCAATTTGAATTTCCTTATTATCAACCTTTTCAACAGGAGTTCCAAACATTGCAATTTTATTTTGCATTTTTTCATCTAATTTTTCTATTTCAGATTCAAATTGTTTTTTATTAAGTGTTATTACTGCCATTTTATTTTATCCAAAACTTCATTTTTCTTAATTGAGTTATATTATTTTTGTACATTTCTCTTAAATCTTTTATTTTATAGTAATCTGTAATAATCCTATCAAAACCAAGCCCCCATGCAAGTACAGGAATATTTTCTCCTATAAGAGGAATTGTAATTTCTGGTCTGAATATGCCTGCTCCTCCTAATTCTAGCCAAACTTTTCTCTCTGGATGCCACGCATTAATTTCAACACTTGGTTCTGTGTAAGGAAAATAAGCCGGAGTGAATTTTATTTTTTTAAAGCCCATTTTTTTATAAAATTGTAATAAATATCCAAGCAAGTGTCTAAAGTTTACATTTTTATCAATTACAATTCCATCTGTTTGGTAGAATTCAAATCCATGACTCCAATCTATTGTTTCATTACGAAATACTTTTCCAATTGCAAAGAATTTCCCTTTTTTCTCTTTTAATTTACTCAAAGTTTGAGCTGATAAGCATGTTGTATGTGTACGTAATACAAGTTTTTTTGCTTCATTAAGATCCCAAGAATATCTCCATCCCTTGCTTCCAGAAACACCTTTTTCATGAGCTAATTTAACAGCTTTTACAATTGTTTTATCTGGCAATTCTCTCTTTTTATCTATGAAAAATGTATCTTGCATTTCTCTTACAGGATGATCTTGTGCAGTAAATAATGAATCAAAATTCCAAAAAGAACTTTGTATTATATTTCCTGTCATTTCAGTAAATCCCATTTCTGTCCAGATTTTTCGTCCATAGTCTACTGCCTGATTTACAAAATGTCTTTTTCCACCATTTATTATTGGTAAGGGGGAAGTAACATCATATCTTCTAAATTTTTTTCCTTTCCATAATGATTCTTTTTTTAATATTTCTGGAGTTAGCTGTTCAATTAATGGTTCTGGTTTTATTCCTGAATTAATTATTGTTTTTCCCAAATCAGTAATTTTAATTTTTATTATTTTTTCTTCTTTTATTTCTATTATGTCTTTTCTATTTTGAAGAGATTTTAGTGAATATTGTTGTTCTTGTGATAATGAATCATATTCAATTGGAAGAGCTTCAAGAAAAGTTTCTTCTAACATTTTTTTAGTAATATCACTAGTGTTTAAAATTATTTTTTTATTTTTTAATTCAATTATTGCTTTTTTCTTTAATGCTCCAAGTGACGCTTTAAATTCTTCATTAGATAGAGAACTTTGTTTTTGTGCATCTTGAAGTAAAAGAATTCTCTTTTTACTTAAAATATTCAGGAGTCTTCTTTCAGGCAATCCTCTTTTCCTATATAATGCTCCATTAATTCCTATTTCTATTATTTTCTTTTGATCTTTAGAAAGATTGATTATATTTTTATTTTGAAGATATTCAAGCGATCTTAAAACAGAAACTTTATCTAATCCTGATTTTTCTGATATTTTATCTATTTCTTCCTTGAGATAAGGAATAACCTTTCTTTCATTTGGACTTAATGATTTTATTATGTTTTTTATATTCATTCTTTAGATAATTTAGTAGCATTTATAAACTTTAAATTTTTATTAATTTTATGAATAATAAGAGAGGGATTTCAGGACTTGTTACTACATTAATTATGGTTCTTTTAGTTCTTGTTTCAATTGGGATTATTTGGACAGTTATTAAAAATATTCTTTCTGGAGGAGTTGAACAGATCTCCTTAGGACAATTAACAATTGATTTAAAAATAAAAGAAGCTAAAATTGAAGGAAGTGACCTTATTGTTAGAGTTGGTAGAAGTGTAGGAGAAGGAAGTTTAGTTGGAGTGAAATTTGCAGTGTCCAATGATAGTCTTACAAAAGTAGTTGAAAAAAGTACAAATATTAATGAATTAGAAGATGAGACTTTTAATTTGGGTAGTAATGTTTCTTCTATTAAAGAAGTTTCAGTTGCTCCAATTATTAAATCAGAAGCAGGAAAAGAAGTTACAGGAAATATTGCTGATACTTTCAAGTTTTCATAATTCTTTTACCATCCAAGTTGGCATTCCAAGAACAAGACCTAATGATTTTAAATCATAAATATTTCTTTTATGTTTTTGTGAAATAAATTTCATTTTTAGTTTATTTTTATTACATAATTTTATATTTTGTCTTATTCTTGCAAGAATTTCTGGTTTTTCTTTTATTATTTCATCCAAGTTTATTCCAATAGTAATGTTGTTCTTTTTTGCTATTTTTGCAAGAACATGATTAAATCCTGAATTTCTCTGTTTTAGAAAATCTTTTCTTTTCTCTTGATTTATAAGAAAAATATTTATTTTTTCTTTTTCTAGAACTTTTCTATTTAGTTCATCATCATCACTTGAAAAAATAATTGTTTTGTTTTTATTTTTTTTTATCAATGCCCTTATTTTTTCAAAAGAGTTTTCTTTAATTAAGATTAGATTTTCCATTAATAAAACAGGAAAAATGAGTTTTTATTTTTGATGGTCAGAAATAAAATGCTGAAAGTGCTGTGGTGATTCCTAAAATTAATGCTAGTAAATTGGGAATAAAAATAAACAAATC
Organism: Candidatus Woesearchaeota archaeon; assembly: GCA_964608525.1. Lineage (GTDB taxonomy): Archaea > Nanobdellota > Nanobdellia > Pacearchaeales > GW2011-AR1 > NP1466. The sequence goes on from CAZSNJ010000011.1 coordinate 16,095, forward strand.
TTTTTTTGCATAAGCATACCATATCCAAAAAGATCCGTTAAATGCTGTTGCTAAGGGTTGGATGAAGATATTACTTTTTCCTTGAACATTTGAAATAAAAATTTCAATAAGTGCAATAAACATAACAATTGCAAGAGTTGAGGCAGTGCCCCCTATCCATTTTTGATGCTTTACTGAAAAATCATGAAATCCTATAAAATAAATTGTTTTTTGATATATATAAATTCATCCATAGATTATTGTCCCTTTGAATTTTTTATTATTTAGAATAGAATCAAGTTGCATTAAATCTTTTCCAATTATATAAGTTTTAATTTTATTTTTTAAAATTATTAATGACGCTGTTTGATCAAGAACAAAATGTTGTCCTGGTTTGAATTTAAATTTATTTGCCATTTTATTAAAATCTTCCCAGTTAATTTTTGGAATGAATTTAGCATTTTTATATTTTAAAGGATTTTTATTGTGCAATCCGTAAATGTTTGTTAGATTAATAAAATCTGTTTTTAATTCTTTTGCAATTTTTGCTGCTGTTGAATCAGTTGTTTGATTTGTCTTGTATCCTAATGCCCCATTAAATATAATGTTTTTGTTTTTTAATTGTTTTTTAATTGTTTTTAAATTAAGAGGTATTTCATCTTGATTGGTATTAAAAAAATAACCCATGAATCTAGCATTCATTCTCGTTGCTGATATTCCTGAAAGACTTTGATTTTTTTCACTAGTTTTGATTTCTTCTAAGGCATGAATGTATTTTCTTGCAATGCCTCCCCCGCCACAAACAATAACAAATTTGTATTTTTTTGTATTTTTAAGAATTATTTTTTTAAATTTTTTTAAAAATTCTATATCTATTCTGTCTGGAATAATTAAACTTCCTCCAAGACTTAAAACTATTATTCTTTTTTTCATGAGTGTTTAAGTTAATTTTAGTTTTTATATTTTTTTAAAAAAGGAAATATTTATAAACATTATGATCTATTATAAAACATAATAAAATGGTACAAAATGTAATTGATATTGGTGAAAGAGAAGATAGAATTTTAAATATAATCAAAGCTAAATTTGGGCTTAAAAATAAATCTCAAGCTGTTGCTATGATTGCTAATATATATGAGAATAATTTTTTAGAACCTGAATTAAAACCTGAATATTTAAAAAAATTAAAGAAAATAAGAAAAGAAGGGAATTTTATTAGTTTTAACTCTTTAGAAGAGTTAAAAGATAGCATTGAAAATGCATAAATTTGAAGTAGAAGAAAAGCTTCACAAAGTTCTCAAGAAGCTTTTTAAAAAAGATAAAAAGAGATATGAAATCGTTTGGAAAAAAATTACTGAAGTTGTTAATAATTCAAACATTGAACATTATAAAAATTTAAGATTTCCGATGAATAATTTTAAAAGAGTGCATATTGATAAAAGTTTTATTCTTATTTTCAACCATGACAAAATACATAATAAAATTAAGTTCTATGATTTAGACCATCATGATAATATTTATAATAAAAAATTTTAATTACTTTATTGTAAATAACTTATTATCCTTTACTTTAAAAACATCTAATCTAACTCCTGAATCAAGCCATCCGTGAGCATAATTTAATGCGGCAAAAGAATTTACAAAATCTCCTTTTTCTTGAAAGTATTTTGCATCTTTTAAGTAGTTTGAGACCATACCAATTATTTCTTTTGCGTATTTTTCCTTTTTAATTGATTTTTTTGCAATTTCTAATGCCTTATTTGTTAATTTATTGTATTTTTCTATTTTTTCTTTTGTTATTGTGTCTTTCATTAGAACCATTCACTCCCAAAACACTTCAAAATATTTTTTATTTCATTAATTGTTTTCTGTTGATATTTTTTATTAGACATTCTCACAAATTTAATTAACAAATCAGCAAGTTCTTCTCTAGAAAATATTTTCAATTTAAAACCATCTGCAATAAAATAGAATCTAAAATTTTTATATTTTAATTCTTTTATAGCAATTCCTTTAATTATGCCCAAAAGTTTTCCTTTCTTAGGATTTTTTTCTAACGATTCAATTAAATCAATTATTTTATGAGCTTCGCCCTTGAATTTCTTTTTTATTTCTTTAAATAAAGAACTAACTATTTCGACTTTGGCCATTTTTTATCCAGTTCTTTTCTAGCTTCTTCAATAGAGATAGTATTTCTTGATGAAAATAAGAACTCTCTTAATTGCTCTTTAACTGCAAGAGAATAGAGTCTTTTGATTATATCTTCATAAGTGTCTTCCTTATGTCCAAAAGATGCAATAATTTCTTTTGTTTCTTTGCTTAATTGAATTGTACTTGTCATTCTATAATTGCTATGGTAACTATAGTATATAAACTTTTTGATTTTTAATTTTATCTATGAAAAATTTAAATAGACAAATTTATTAATTATTTTGAGGTTATAAAAAAGAGATGAGTTATAAAAAATATATTTTTCTCTGTATATTGTTAATTTTTATAGTGCAAATAGTCGGAGCAGAAGATTGTATCTCGGATATTAAATGTGGAGAATGGAGTGGGTGTGATATTAAGGGAAAAATTAATAAAATTCTTAGTGAAAAACTAGATACTGAAGACACTACAATTCACAATTGTATGATTGATTCATATAAAGAAAGAACTTGCGTTGATTTAAATGGATGTTTAAAAGATAATATTGAAAGAGAATTTTGCAATTTATCTACCCAAATTGAAATAAAAAGAACACAATGGTGTAATGAGGATCATGTAGAAATATATGACATGAATTCAGATAAACTTGTTGTTAGAATAAAAGAGAGCGAAGTTTCTGAATTTAATAAAATTGATATATCTTTTGTAACAGACGAATTTCAAAGTTATTGCAATTATTGTTTTGATGGTGTTAAAAATTTCGATGAAACAGAAATTGATTGTGGAGGATCTTGCTCTGATTGTGTGAATAAAATTGAATTTTCTAATTCATTAGAGAAGATTATTCCTGTTTTTTGGATAGTATTTGCCTTGTTATTGATATTATTTATAATAAATGAAAGGAGAGCATCTTAATTTAATATTATAGAAAGATTTAAAAGTAGTGTTTTGTTGTAAAATATAGTAAAAAATGGTAAAAGCAACTTTTGAAATTCCTGAAAGAGAAAATAGAATCTTAAATATTATTAAAGGCAAGCATGGATTTAAAAATAAAGAACAAGCGTTTATTTTTGTTATTCAAGAACATGAGCAGAGTTTAGAACCTGAATTGAGACCTGAATTTATTAGAGAAATGAAAAAAATTGAAAAAGAAAAAGGAATTCCTTTCAAAAATATTAATGAATTGAGAAAATTAACTGGGGAGTAGAATGTATCAATATAAGATACAACCAACTCTTCAAAAGATTCTATTAAAATTACATAAAAAAGATAAACAACCTCGTGAGAGAGTAATTAAAAAAATTAAAGAAGTTAGTGAATCTGGAAATATTGAACATTATAAAAACTTAAAATATCCCTTACAACATTTGAAAAGAGTTCAGATTGGAGAGAAAGTTTTGGTTTTTAAATTTGATAAAAAAAATAAATTAATTTCCTTTGAGAATTTTAAACATCATGATAAAATCTATTTGAAATAAAAAAGTAATTTTATCTAAATAATTTTAAGAATATTCTTCTTTTTATGAAAAATATTAGTTATGTTTAGTAATACGTATGATTAGAAAATTATATAAAACAAAATATGTATGGATGTATAGTAAAATGAGGGGATTAAAAATTATTTTAGGATTTATGTTTATTATGTTAGTAATAAATATGTCTGGATTTGCATATGCTCTTAATGATTTAGTTGCCTTACAGGGAAATGTTAAGCAGGCAGGAGTTGTTATTAATTCTGGGAATTTAACAGTTGTAATTTATGATAATGAAACTGGAGGAAATATTATTTATAATTCTACTGATGATTTTAATAATTCTATTTCAAATGGAAAATATGGTGTAATGCTTGGAAATGGAAGCAATGAATTAACTTTAAATTTTTCACAGATTTATTATTTAGATATTTGGGTTAATGGAGAGAATTTTAATTTTAGTGGAAATGATAGGCAAATGTTTCAGTCAAGTGTGGGCGATTTAATTGTTAATGGAACAGGTGTTTTGTTAAATATAAAAAATGATTCTGATACTTATTTATTTGTAAATGGAACTTCTGGTTATGTTGGAGTTTTAACTGCGGCTCCTTCTTCATTATTTGAAGTTGGAAAAATATCTGGTATAAATGAAGTTAATTTATCTGGTATTCTATATATGAATTCAACTTCCGGATATGTGGGAATAAATACTGCGAGTCCCGGAGCAGTTTTAGAAGTAAGTAGTACAACTGCTAATTTATTAAACATAAGTAATACAACTAATCCTTTTTTATTTATTAATGGAAGTACAGGGTATGTTGGTATAGGAATAAATAATCCTAGTTCAGTTCTTGATGTAAGAGGACAAGGAAACTTTTCAGGTAATTTA
>CAZSNJ010000012.1:0-20078 GCA_964608525.1 Candidatus Woesearchaeota archaeon
GTTTGGATGTTTATTGATGAAGCTCATGAATTTTTACCCTTAAATAAAAAAACAATTGCAACTGATGCTTTAATTCAATTATTAAGAGAAGGACGACAACCAGGTATATCTTTAGTTCTTGCAACGCAACAACCAGGACAAATTCATAAAGATGTTATGACTCAATCAGACATTGTAATCTCGCATAGGGTTACATCTTCTCAGGATTTGGAAGCATTAAATCAAATAATGCAAAGCTATCTTCTTTCTAGCATAAAGCAATATATGAATGATCTACCGAGCATGAAAGGTTCTGCAATAATTTTAGATGATAATTCAGAAAGGATTTATCCAATGAAAATTAGACCAAGATTTACTTGGCATGGGGGTGAAGCTCCAACTGCTGTTAAAATTGAGAAAAAGTTATAATTAAGAAGAATTTAAAAACATTAATTACCTTAAAATAGAATGGTAGATTATCCTCTTCTAGAAACAGAAGAGTTAGTACTATGCAAATTTGCTGATCCATATATAAAAGAACCAGTAACTTTGTGTGAATTAAAAGACAAAGATTCTTGTAAAAATAGAAATGGTAAAGTTTATCTATCTGAATTTGAGGAAGAAGTACATACTTGTAAATTAGTAGATGGATTAATTAAAAAAGTAATTGTCTGTTCAGAAGAAGATTTTCTTGAAAAATTAAATAATTCAAAATAGGAATGTTTAAATAGGGAATTTCTATAAATTTAAAATGGGATTTAAAAATATTGAACAATCAATTATTAAGATATTACAAGACCAAACAAGTATTAAATCAATTAATTTAGAAAAGGATTTTAATGATCTTGGAATGGATTCATTAGATATAATTCAATTTTGTTCAGAGGTGGAAGAAAATTTTGGAATTGATCTTGACAATCTAAATAATAATTGCCCTGTAGAAAGAGGAAAATACATTCCACTATATATGTGGTTAACACCAAGAAAAGTTATTGATTATGTTTCAAGCCAAGTTAATCATACATCTTAAGCTACCTTCAGATAATTTTAAAATCAACTCTTAATCTAATTTTAAATGGAGCAATTTCCCCTGCTTTTTTGATTTTTAATATTTTTATTTTTTTCCTGAATTTTTTTGCTTCTTTTTTAATTTTTTCAACAATTAAATTTTCTTCTCCAATTTTGCAAAAATCATAATAATAAATTCTTGTTCCTTTTTTACTTAAAAAAAATGCTTCTTCAAGAAAAGTATTTTTTAATCTGGGTCTCGGCATTACAATAACATCAAATTTTTCTTTAAACTTTTTAGAAATTCTTTTAATATCTCCTTCAAATAACTCAACCTTACCTTTTAATTTATTTAATTCTATATTTAATTTAGCATATTTATTTGCTTCACGATTAATTTCATTTGAAATAACTTTTTTTGCTTTTGAATTCTTAGAAATAACAATTGGAAATGGAGCAACTCCTGCAAACATAACTAAAACATTATCTCCTTTTTTCATTAGTTTAGAAATTTCTTTTCTTTCATTACTCAATCTAGGAGAAAAATAAGTATTATCAATATTAAATCTAAAAACACATCCATTTTCCTTATATAAAACTTCTTTTGTTTTTTCACCAGCTAGATATTTTGTAGAAATTTTTCTAAGTCTTCCTTTAACTTTTCCATGTTTTTCAAGAACAGTTTTAATTGAATTTTGTTCTTTTAGTAATTTATTTGCAAATTTTTTCTTATTAATTAACTTAAAATTATCAGAGAAATTTACAATTGCAATATTTCCGAGAACATCAAACGAGCGTTGTTTCATAAACTAATATAAATAAAATCATAATTTAAATGTTCTTACAACCAATCACCTAATCCTTTTTGTTTACTCTTCTTTTCAATTTCCCTTAATCTTTCTAATTGTTTATTAATTCTTTCTTCAGAAAAATTATGTTTTTTAACTAAAATCTCCTTTATCTTTTCTTCATTAACTTTTTTAAATTCAAAATCAAAATTTTTAACATTTGGTTTATGAAACAATTCAAATATTTCCTGCCAATTAAATCTATCTTCCTCTGAAAGACTATGAATTCTTTCTTCAACTTCTTTAAAAATTAAAACAGGTTGCTTAAAATGTTGTACAATTTGTAATGCTTTTTTTTGTCCAATTCCAGGAACTCCTTTAGGATTATAATCAGTTCCAACAAGTATCCCTAAACAAATTAATTGATCTAAATTTATCTCTAAATGGTCTAAAACTTTTTCTAAATCAATTAATTCTGGTTTTATTTCAACCCATCCTGTAAATGTTTTTCTTCTTCTTGATAAAGTTAAATTCTGAATTAATTTTGGAGCTCCAAATAATAAACTATCATAATCTTGACTAGCACTTGCATAAATATCTCCTTTTACTTTACAAAGATATGCAGCTTCAGATTCTCCTTCTGTTGGTGCCTGCACTATTGCAATTCCCATAGCTTCTAACAATTTCTTGCTCTCTTCAATCATATAATCTTCAAGTCTAATTAATTGACTGGAATATCGTTTCATACCAACAACATCTCCTTTTTGTTTTGCTTCCTCATATTTTTCTTTTGCAATATTTCTTCCTTCTTTTCTTATGATATGGGTTTTTTCCTTAAGTTCCGGAGCTTTCCCATCAAAAACATAAATTAATTTTATCCCTTCAGAAAGTAAAGCAATATTTCTATAAAAAATACCTGAAAGATGACTTGTAATTCTTTTTTTATTATCCATTAATGGAGTTCCATCTAATTGCCTTATTGTTGATAAAAACTGATATAGGGTGTTAAATGCATCAACACAAACAGTTTTCCCTTTAAGTTCTGTTAATTCTATTTTCTTTTTTGGAATAATGTCCTTAATACTTAATCCCATGTTTAAACTAAAAATAAGAAATATAAAAAATTATCTAAAAAGGTCTAATTGACTATCCTTTCCTATAATTTTCTCAATTTTAACAAAATGATCTAATTTAGTTTCTTTTTTAGATTTAAGGATTTTTTTAGCAATCCCTTTTATAGCCCTACTATGATTAAGCATAGTACGATATTGTTGAGTACTATTATTCTTAAGATCCATTTCAGGTCTTTGTCCTTTAGGAATATAATTTTGTATTAAACTAAACATATATATACGGTTTTCACTATATTTATCTATGATTCTTTCAGCATCCTCATAATCCATTTCTTTTACACTAATTTTCATATCTTAACTCCTAAAGAGGGGTATATAAACTTTACTATTTCCTCTTTTTAAGATAATCAAGCTTAATTTTAAATAACTATAATATTTCTTAATACTATGAAAACAGACTTTATTCCAATAGACTATGATTATTTTGATTTTGAAGGAAGAAATTATATAAAAATTATAGGAAGAGATAGTAAAGAAAAAAGAATTTGTATAATTGATTCTTGTCCAGTTTATCTCTGGGCAATTTTAAAGGATAATATAAAACAAGAAAAAATAAATAAAATTATTAAGAAAATAGAAAAAATAAAGTTAGATTTAAAGGGTAGATATACAAAAGTTGAAAAAGTAGAATTACATGAAAAAAATTTTTTGGGTAAGAAAGTAAAAGCTCTAAAAATATTTGCAACAAATTATAAGGATTTACATGATATAGCTGATAAATTAGATATGCCTGAAATAGAAAAAAGAAGAGGATATGATATGGGTTTTATAAGTCACTATATAACTGAAAAAAAGATTAATCCCCTACATTGGTATGAAATATCAGGAGAAGTCTTAAATAATTCTCTGGAATTTGGGGGAATTGATATGGCCTTGAATGTTGATATATGCATAAAATTAGAATCTTCTAAAAAAATAGAAAATATTAAATTTACACCAAAAACACTTTGTTATGATATAGAAACAGATGAATTAAAATTAGGGGAAGGTGAAATTTTAATGATATCCCTTGTATCAGAAAATTTTAAAAAAGTAATAACATGGAAAAAAACCAAAGGAAAAAAACCAAACTATGTAGAATATGTAAAAGATGAATCAGAACTAATAGAGAAATTTATAGAATATATAAGAAAAATATCTCCTGATTTCTTAGTTGGATATTTCTCAGATGGATTTGATTTGCCTTATATAAAAGCAAGAGCTGAAAAATTTAATATTAAATTGTCTTTAGGATTAGATAATAGCCAACCGGTTTTTTCTAGAGGAATAAACTTAACAGGAAAGATTAAAGGAATAGTACATATAGATCTCTTAAAATTCATAAGAACTGCTTATGCTCAATATATGAAATCTGAAACTTTATCCTTAAATGAAGTTTCAAAAGAATTCCTGGGAGATACAAAAAAAGATTTTAAAATAAAACACTCATCTGAAATTAAATCTCCAGATTGGAATGAATATTATGAATATAATTTGCATGATTCTGTTTTAACATTAAATTTATTTAAAAAATTCTGGCCAGATATTCTTGAATTCACAAAGACAATCCAAGAACCAGTATTTGATGTTACGCGTTTTGGACTCTCAAAATATACTGAATCATATATCTTGCATAACTTGGGAAAATTCAATGAAATTCCTGAAAAAAGACCAACTTATAATGATATATCTTTAAGAAAGAACATTGGAGGATCAGAAGGGGCATTTGTCCTTGAGCCATCTCCAGGCCTTTATAAAAACATTGCAATATTTGATTTTACATCAATGCATACTAGCATAATTCTCTCCTATAACATTTCAAAAGGAACACTCTTAGAAAAAAAACAAAGAAATTCATATGAATCTCCAGAAATTAACGAAAAAGGAAAGAAAATAAAATATTATTTTTCAAAAGAAAAAGGATTTTTTCCTGAACTTCTTAAAGAGATATTTGAATTAAGAAAAAAATATAAATCCGAATATAAAAAAAGTCCAGATGTTGTGACATATGCTAGAAGTAATGCCTTTAAAGTTTTATCAGCTTCAGCACATGGATATCTAGCTTTTTTTGGAGCAAGATATTATTCACATGAAGCTTCTGCATCGGTTCTTGCATTTGTTAGAAAATACAATATTGAAACAATAAAAAAAGTTGAAAAAGCAGGTTATAAAGTTATTTTTGGAGATACAGATTCTGTTGCAATGGCAATGGGGACAAAATCAAAAAAACAGGTTTTAGATTTATTAAAAAAATTAAATGTAGAACTTCCAGGAGTAATGGAGCTGGAACTAGAAGGATTTTTTAAAAGAGGTATATGGGTTACAAAAAGAACTGGAACTGCAGGAGCAAAAAAGAAATATGCTCTAATTGATGAAAAAAACAATTTAAAAATAAGAGGGTTTGAAACAGTGAGAAGAGACTGGTGTAAACTTGCAAGAGAAGTTCAAAATAAAATAATAAAACAAATTTTAGAAGATGGTAATGATAAAAAATCACTAGAATATGTTAAAAAAATTGTGGATAAGATAAAAAAAAGAGAAATAAATAAGGAAGATTTAATTATTAAAACACAATTAAAAAAACCTATTTCTGAATATAGGGCAATATCTCCCCACGTAATTGCAGCAAAAAAAATGCATGAAAAAAAAATTCCAATAAGTCAGGGCAATTTAGTTGAGTATTACATTGCTGAAACAAGAGAAAAGAAAAAACTAGTAAGGGATAAAGTAAAGCTTCCTAGTGAAAAAGGGGAGTACAATATAAAATATTATTTAGAAAATCAGATTCTTCCTGCAGTTGAAAATATTTTCCAGGTGTTTAACATTAATATAAAAGAGATTATTGATGGGAAAAAACAAATGACTTTAGGTGATTTTTAAAATGAGAAAAATTCCAGAGCCAAAACCATTATTTCTTGAAAGAATGAAATCTCTTCTTGGAAAAGACTTTAATAATTATATGGAAATTTTAAAACATGAACCAGTAAGATCCTTAAGAACAAATACTTTAAAAATAACTCCTGAAAAACTAAAAGAAAAACTAGAAAAGAAAAATTGGATTATAAAACAACCATTTAAAGAATATCCTGAAATTATGATTGTAGAAAATGATCTTAATCCTGGAGAACTAGGAAGAGCACTAGAACATTTACTTGGATATTATTATATTCAAGAACTTGCAAGCATGCTCCCCATAATTGCATTAAAGCCTAAACCAGATGAAACTATTTTAGATTTATGTTCTTCTCCAGGGAGCAAAACAACTCAAATGGCTTCATACATGAATAATTCTGGAATAATTGTTGCAAATGAAGTAAGTTTAGGAAGAATAAAAATTTTAGCATCAAATCTAGAAAGATGTGGAGTGACAAATACTATTATTGCAAAAAAAGATGGAATAGCTCTTTGTGAAAGATTAAAAAAAGAAAATTTTCAGTTTGATAAGATACTAGTTGATGCTCCTTGTTCTGGAGAAGGAACTTTAAGAAGTACGTTAAAAACATATTTAATGTGGAATATAAAAACAATAAAATCTGTTTCAAGAATACAAAAAAATCTAGTTTCTTCTGCCTTAGATATTCTAAAACCAAATGGAGAATTAATATATAGCACTTGTACACATGCACCAGAAGAAAATGAAGAAGTGATTGATTTTATAATGAAAAAATTTAATAATATAAAAATAGAAAAAATTTCTCTACCTGTAAAACCAAGAGAGGGAATAACAAAATGGCAAGATAAGGAATATTCGGAAGATATTAAATATGCTTGTAGAATTTATCCTCAAGATAATAATACAGAGGGATTTTTTTTAGTAAAAATTAAAAAATTAAACTCTCCTTAAGCAACAACTCTTTTTTTAGGAATAATTATTTCATCAAAAATTTCTATTAATTTCCTAACAAAAGAATTACTCTTATTTAATTTGTAAAGCTTTGCATTTCCAATTTGTCTTGTTGGAATAATTATCTTTGTTTTTATTAAATCTTCCCAGATTCTAAATAAAGTAGTTCTACCAATTTCAGCACCTTCCGCAATATCACTTATACTATAATCTAATTCTCTTCCTTCAATTAAAAATTCCAAAACTCTTATTTTTGGAGTATCACCTAAAGCTCTTCTAAATAAAGTTTCCATAGTATAAACAGAAGGTAAAAGTTTATAAATGTTTCTATTTTGGAACATTAGTGTTCCTTTAAAAATAAGAAGTATTAAATAGATTAAATTTTATTTATCTATTATGGATTTAGAAAAAGCAATAATGAAAAGATTCTTAAGAAAATTAATTAACTTAAATATCTGGGGAGGAAGACACACTGAATTAAAAAATTTACAAAAAGCTTTACCCTCACATTTACGTGGAACAAAAGATGCTAAAAAAGCAGTAAAATCTCTAATTAATAAAGGATTTCTCAATATAAAACCTTCAACAGGAGAAAAACATGTATCTTTAAATAGTCATAAAAAACAAGAAATTTATAATTTTTTAGAGGGAAAATGAAAATAAAACAATTTTCCACAACCTCTCCATCTAGGAATAAATACTATTTAGTTAGACATACTGAATGTATAAGCAATGTTAGAAAAATTTCAAGTTATTCTTGGGAAAAAGATGATTTTCTAACTGAAAATGGGACCAAACAAGCTAAAAAATTAGCAAACCAATTAAAAAAATACAAAATAGATTTTATTTTTTGCTCTCCTTTTAAAAGAACTAAAGAAACTTTAGAGATCATAAATAAAAAACTTAAAATTAATCCAAAAAATATTTTTCTAAATGAAAGATTAGTAGAAAATAATTTTGGAATTACTGATGGCAAACATTACAATGAATTTCATAAACTTTTTTCATCAGAAGAAAAATATTTTGAAACTCCTGTCCCTCTCGGAGAAAATTATGTGGATGTGCAAAAAAGAATTTCTAAATTCCTATTAGAAATCGAATCAAAATATAAAAATAAAAAGATACTAATAATCTCTCATGGATTTCCATTACGAATGCTTGAACTTGTGGCAATGAACTTAAACAAAAAAGAACGTATAGAACATTTAAGAGATAGTCATTTTGTTCAAAGAGAAGAAATTAGACCTTTAAAATTCAAAAAATTAAAATGAATCAACTAAAAATATTAAATAAAAACGAGAAACAAGAAATAATTAATAAATTAAACAAACAATTTGGTATATCTGATATTCCAGGAATAATTGTTAAAAGAGGGGAAGAAAAATTATTTTTATTTTCTGGAAATTATAATTCAAAACAAATAAAAAATCTAGAAAGAATAGTTCCTATTGAAGGAATTGGAGTTTATTTTGCTAAAATCATAAAAGATGAGATAAGATTAAGTATAGAAGGGACACAAATTTTAAAAAATCAAATAAATAAAAATATCTTTGAATTAAATAAAGAACAAACAAATCAATGGATGAAAGGTCAAGAATTAAATATTAAGACTGGCAAAAAAGGATTTCTAGTTATGAAATATAAAAATGATTTTTTAGGATGTGGTAAAGCATCAATTGAAAAAATAACTAACTTTATTCCAAAATCTCGGAGATTAAAAATCTCTGAGAGTCGAAAAATAACAGAAATAAAAGAAATTTTTTGAATCAAGAAGACTTAAAAATTAAACTTTTCTCTATAAAAAATGGACAAAAACAAAATAATCAAAGCAGGAGAAATAGCATATGAAGTAAAAAAATATGCAAGATCGATTATAAAAAAAGATATGCTGTTACTTGAAATTGCAGAATTAATAGAAGGAAAAATAAAAGAACTTGGAGGAGAAATTGCTTTTCCAGTTAATTTAAGTATTAACGATGTTGCAGCACATTATACTCCCAATCACAATGATGAAACTAAAGCACATGGACTTTTAAAAATAGATATAGGAATTCATGTTGATGGATGGATTGCTGATACTGCTTTTTCATTAGACTTAGAAGATAATGAAGAGAATAAAAAATTAATTGAGGCTTCTTTAAAGGCATTAGAGAATGCAACAAAAATTATAAAAGAAAATATTAAATTAAATGAAATTGGAAAAACAATACAGGAAACAATTGAATCATTTGGTTTTACTCCAATAATTAATCTATCAGGACATTCTTTAGAACAATATGATTTACATGCAGGAATAACAATTCCTAATATTAATAATAAACAAAATACTCAAATAAAACAAGGACTTTATGCAATAGAACCTTTTGCAACATCAGGTAATGGAAGAGTATATGACGGAAAACCTTCTGGAATATATAGATTAATTAACAACAAAAATATCAGAAGCCCCATTGCAAGAGAAACATTAAAATTAATTGAAGAAAAATATAATAAATTGCCTTTTTGTTCTAGATGGATTGTAAAAAAATTAGGAACAAAAGCATTAATAGGAATAAAACAATTAGAAGAAAATGGAAACTTGCATAACTATTCTCAATTAATAGAATCCTCGCATAGAAAAGTTAGTCAAGCAGAAAATACTGTTTTAATTAGTAAAGATAATATCTTGATTACAACTAACTAAATTTTCTTTCCTTATAATCTAATCCCTTTTGAACAATATTAATTAAATCTTTAGAAACAAATGGTTTTGTAAGATATGCAAAAGCTCCATTTTTAATTGCCTCTTTACCAATTTCAATACTCCCTCCATAGAGTAAAATAAAAGGGATATCTTCAAATTAATTATTAAAATTAAGTCTAATATTCTTTAAGACAATCTCCCTTATATCAAGACTATCTTCTGCATATAAAATTGTTTTAGATTTATTCTCATCCATTTTAAAAAATTTATAAATGGTATTTATTCCTTAAAAAATTTCTATTTATAAAACTTCCTTATCCCAAATAACTACTTCCTTGAGGAACAGCCGCTTTTGCAGATTTTAAATAATTTTCTTCTACTTTTTTATAAACTTCAATTGTTGGTTTAGTGACACTTGGTTTAATCTTCTTTAAAGCTTCGTCAAAATGTTTTTTTCTTACTTCTTTAGAATCTATGGATTCTCTTAAGGAAAGTATTGCAGCTTCTCTAATTACAGCTTCTATATCAGCGCCAGTGTATCCAGTTGTTTTTTTAGCAAGATCTTTTATATTAACATCTTTTGTTATTGGCATTTTTTCTGTATGAATATTAAAAATATTTAATCTACCTGCTTCTTCTGGAGCATTAACAAGTAAAATCTTATCAAATCGTCCAGGTCTAAGTAATGCAGGATCAAGCATATCAGGCCTATTTGTTGCACCAATAATTAAAATATCTTTTAAATCTTCAAGTCCATCCATTTCAGCAAGTAATTGATTTAAAATTCTTTCTGTTACTTTTGTTCCTGCATCAATTCCTCTTTTTCCTGCAAGTGAATCAATTTCATCAAAAAATATAATACATGGAGCAACTTGACGTGCACGTTCAAAAATCTTTCGTACTCCTTTTTCAGATTCTCCAACCCACATACTCATTAATTCAGGTCCTTTAACCTGAATAAAATTAGCTTCTGATTCTTTTGCAACTGCTTTTGCAAGCAAGGTTTTTCCTGTTCCAGGTGGACCATAAAGCAAAATACCCCTTGATGGTCTGATTCCCATTCTACTAAAACTATCCGGATATTTCATTGGCCACTCTACAGCTTCTTTTAATTCTTGTTTAATATTATTTAATCCTCCAATAGATTTCCATTCAACATTTGGAGTTTCAACTAAAACTTCACGCATTGCAGAAGGTCTAACAACTTTTAATGCATCCATAAAATCTTCTTGTTTAACAATTAATTTTTCTAAAATTTCCTGGGGAATTTGTTCTTCATCTAATTTTATTTTATGAAGATGCTTTCTTAAAACATTCATTGCAGCTTCCTTACTCAATGCTTCTAAATCTGCTCCAACAAAACCATGAGTAATAGATGCAAGTTCATTTAAATTAACATTTTTTGTTAAAGGCATACCTCTTGTATGAATTTTTAATACAGAAAGTCTCCCCTCTTTTCTAGGAACATTAATTGCAATTTCACGATCAAATCGTCCAGGTCTTCTTAATGCAGGGTCAAGAGAATTAATTCTATTTGTTGCACCAATAACAATTACTTTTCCTCTAGCTTTTAGTCCATCCATCATGGTTAAAATCTGACTAACAACTCTTCTTTCAACTTCTCCCATTACTTCTTCTCTTTTTGGAGCTATTGCATCGATTTCATCAATAAAAATAATTGTTGGTGCTGTTTTTTCAGCTTCTTCAAAAATATCTCTAATTTTCTTTTCAGATTCACCATAAAATTTACTCATTATTTCAGGTCCATTTAATAAAATAAAGTTTGCATCTGTTTCGGTTGCAACTGCTTTTGCAAGCAAGGTTTTTCCTGTTCCAGGTGGACCATGAAGTAAAACTCCTTTAGGAGCATTCACTCCCAACCTATTAAAAATTTCAGGATGTTTCATTGGAATTTCAACCATTTCTCTTATTTTTTTAATTTCTTCACTTAATCCACCAATATCCTCATAATTAATTTCAGGAATTTTTTCATCACTTACTTCAACTGCCTTTGGATTTAATACTACTTGAGTATTTTCAGTGATTATTACTGGTTGATTAGGATTTGAATTAATTACTAAAAATTTAATCTGAGAAACTCCTCCACCTAAATTTCCAAAACCAATGTTTTCAAAAGCTTCTCCAAATATATCTCCAAAATCATCACCAAAACCCATATCTGAAAATAAGTCTTTTCTTCTTTGAACTCCTCCGAGAACTACAATATCTCCTTTAATTACTGTTCGTCCTAAAAGTCCTCTTCTTAAGCTCTCAGGATCTCCCTGAACCATTATTCCTTTTTGAGCTGGTGCGATTATTATCTTTTTTGCTTCTTTAATATCTGCCTTATAAATTTCTACAACATCTCCAATTCCTGTTTTTGCATTTCTTCTTAAGATACCATCAATTCTAATTATACCTTCTCCAACATCTGCAGGATAAGCACGATCTGCAATTGCAACTGTTTCTCTATTTCCTTTTATAATAATTACATCTCCTCTCCTTATATTTAGTTCTCTCATTATTTCTGCATCTATTCTTGCAATTCCTTTATATGCATCATCTTGCATTGCTTCAACAACTTTTAATTGAATTTGGTTTTTTTTCATTTTTTATTGAAATCTATTCTTTTTTTTAATTTCACTAAAGTTTATGGATAATCTTCCCATATCTTCAAAGCATAATTTAACCATTTCATCCATTATATTTTTTTGTTCATTCATAAAAGATAAAATTTCCTTTGGAATTGAAACTGCATAACTATTTCCAACAAGTCTCATTTTTACTTTAAATTCCTTATTTTTTAAATTTATAAATCTATTGTACTCTTGCTCATCAACAGGATGGATTAGTTTTTCATCGCATTTTGGACAAACCATTACTCTGAATAAAAATCTATTTTTAATTAATTCTGCCTTATTCATTTTTGAGTCGCATTTATTACAAAGTATTGTGTTGTCAAATATATCTTTCATTTTTTGAATATAAACCGTGTCTTTGACACGGCTTAGGTAAAAGGAGGTTATACAATGAATGTATATCCTTATGTGTATACATGAGATATATACCTATTTAAATGTTTTGGTAAAATCGGCTTTGCACAAATCTGGGCAGACTGCACAGAAATAAGCAAGGGTTGCACAAAAATAGAAAAAAAAGAATCCTTAGTATAAAAATAAAGTCTATTCAGTTTGTGGATTATAAATCTCTTGAATTGTTCTATCAAGATAATCAGCAGTAAGTTTTTCGCCAACCTTCATCATTTTTTCCATAGCACTACCTATAGCTCCAATCATTCCTCCCATAAATTTTCCTACTTCTCCATCAGCCATTAAAGTACCCGGCATCTCTTGAAAAAGACTTTTAATATTTTCTTGAGTTCTTAATGAATATTCTCTAAACGATTCTGGAGTAGGAAATCTTTCTCTTATAATTTCATATATTGTTTCTTTTTGAATAGCTTTTTCTAAACCTTCTGCTTTTGCTATCTCTGATAACTTATTCAATATTTTATCATTCTCTTCAGCATATTTAAAAATTTTTTCATAGGTTCTTTCAAAATTAGTCATTGCCTCATCGTCAATATCAAAATCTTCATCTTCTTTCATTTCTTTAAATTGAGGGGCCATTTTTGCTCTTAATTCATCAGAAATCATATATTGATTTCTGGCTTGTTCTGTAAAAATCTGTCTTAATTGTTCCGGATTATCAAATTGTGTTCTTAATTGAGGCAAGACTTTAGCCCTATACTCTTCTAACATTTCATCTTTTTCATCTGGTTTTAAGTCTCCCATAGATGTTGCAATAGATTCTATCATAGAATTACCTAATTCCTCAACAAATTCGCCAATCATTATTTTGTATTGTGGCTCAAATGAAAATTTTTGATATAATTCATCCGCTCTTTGTTTAACAAGAGCTTCCTTTAATTGCGTTTCAAGTGCCATTTTCTAATTTTCTCAGAATAAACTTCTGAAGTGCTAACACCCCTAATTCTCAGATGAATATTGTGTATTTAAAGTTATCTAAACAATCACTTGATTGTTTAACAAAGTTATCCAGTCAATGCTTTTCTTGAAATACTTGTTAATTCTCAATCTCCTTTTCTTAATAAAACACTTTAAAAATACTAAACAATTATTCTTCATATGAAATTAAAAGGGGTATTAAAGAAACTATGGTTTTTATTATGGAAAGATAATAGTCCAAAAGGGTGGATATTTTCAATTATATTTTTATTTATTTTTATAAAATTTATATTTTTTCCAATAATGAGTTTAGTTACAGGAACTTCTTTACCTTTAGCAATTGTTGAATCATGCAGTATGTACCATGATGGAAATCTCTTATCAAACTATGATAAATGGTGGGACAATCATGAAACAAAATATTCTTCATATGAAATAGAAAAACAAGATTTTAAATTTAAAAAAGGATTAAACAAGGGAGATATTTTATTTATAATAGGGAAAAAACCAGAAAAATTAAATTTAGGAGATGTAATAATATTTAATGCAAATCACAAAAATCCTATAATTCATAGAATAATAAAAATTGAAAAAACAGATGAGAAATATACTTTCTCAACAATAGGAGATAATAATGAAGGGCAAATAAGCTCTGAAGTAAGTATAAAATCAGGACAAATAGTGGGAAAAGCAATATTTAAAATTGCTCCTTATTTAGGATGGGGAAAATTAATATTTTTTGAATATAATCAAAGAGAATCAAATAAAGGATTTTGCAATTAACAAAAAGTTTTTAAAAGGAATTAATTAAAATATAAGATGGAATTTTGTCCAAAATGTGGTGCGGTTCTTATTAAGAAAATAAAAAATGATGGATGTCCTAGATGTAATTATTCTTCAAAAGGCAAAGTAAAAATAAAAACAAGTGAAAAAATGGAGGAGAAAAAAAAGGTTTCTATAGTAAAAGATAGGGATACAGAAGTTTTTCCAGTTGTTAATGAAAAATGTAAGGAATGTAAAAATGATAAGTCTTATTTTTGGACTGTTCAAACTCGTGCAAGTGATGAAGCTGAAACAAAATTCTTTAAATGTACAAAGTGCGGTCACACAAGAAGGGATTATAGATAAAAAATAAACCTATTTACTACAAATTAATTTTTTAGAATTTCTCCATAAGTTATATTTAGAAATATTTTTAGGATTGTTTGTCCCGATTAATTTCATCCACTTTTCAAAATTTTTCTCTCCACGAATTATAATTTTATAAGAATTATAACTCCTATCTAAATAACAACATAAATTAAACTCAAACATCTCTATTAGTATTTTCTTTAGTTGAAACATCAATTTAACAGAACAATTTGTTAATTGCACTCTTGGATACAATTTTTTATTCTTCTTCTCTAAATAAATTCCTCCATCTGTATCAAAAAATCCCCTAACAAATGACGCAATAATCTCCTTATCTGAATTTAAAATAATCTTTGGAATTCCTATTTCTTTTTTTGGACCTAATGGAAACCCAAAAGTTTTCTTAAACAAGATTAATCCTTTTGATCCTATTTGAAATCCATATACTCCTGCATTTCTTCTTTTTCTTAACCTTACTTTGAGATTATATAAACTTTTAATCAAAGGTGCGATATGAAATTTATAATATTCTTTATCTTCTTTATGATGACCTTCTAAGGAATATAAATGACTCTTTCCATAGATATTCATTGAGCCATCTCCCACATGTATTCCTATTTCTTCAGATAATTTATTACTCATTTTATTGGGAATAGTCAATCCTCTTATTTTATCTTTAGAACTAAACAAAATCTCTTCCATAAAATTAATAAGAAATAAATGTTAATAAATATTTATTGTATTTCTATAGTGAATAACTTTTTAAATTAAACTTAGTTAAAATTAGCATGGCTCCGTAGCTCAGCTTGGTTAGAGCACTAGTATTTGAAAAAATTTCATAAATGGTGAAACTCTTAATCTAGGTGTCGAGGGTTCAAATCCCTTCGGGGCCATAAAGATCTATTCAAGAAGAATTAATATATTCATTCATAACAATTATTCTCAAAGATTCGTCTGTTGAATAAATAGGAATCTTATTTACTTTTCCACAACATTTTTTAGAATTTATAATAAAGATATAAGCATGTTCAATTATATCTTTTCTTAATCCTCTTACAACTCTATTAAATTTATCTCCTTTTTTTTCAAAACCAAATTCATTTACTCCTTTTACAGCTAACTCAAAAGAAGAGTATAATAAATCTTTAAACTCTTCAGCTCCAATTTCTTTATGTACAAATTCTTCCATTTCTTCTAATTTCATCTTGTATCTCAAAACTACTCCAACTTAATAAATACTTCTACAAACAACTATCTATAACAATCCAATTCTTCTTAGGGGCGGTAGTAATTTAGTTATTTGACTAAATCTTGTATCTCATCAATAGCATCTGCAACTTCTTTCCCTTTCTTGGTCAGTTTTATAATTTTTATTCGCCCCTTTTTTTCAAACACAACTAACCTTAAGTCTTCTAATGTCTGCAGAATCTTTACTGCATGGCTATAAGTACAATCTACTTCTTTAGCCAAGATACTACCATACCTCATTCGCGAATTTCTTTTAAGAGATACTAGCATTAAAGCTGGCTTTCTCCTAAAAAAAATATCGAAATTTTGCTTCATTTGATATTTTTCCATTTTGTGATATGTGTAGTTTAATGTATATATCCAGAAAACATCTTCCTTTTAAATGTTTCGTAAAGTATATTTCATAATATTTATTAACTAATATATCTATTAAATCGCTATGAAAAAAACAAAAATACTGGCAGTTGGAGATATTCATGGAGATACAGGACTAGTTAAAAAACTAGCAAAAAAAGCAAAAAAAGAAGAGGTGGATTTAGTAATTCTTGCAGGAGATTTAACTTTTTTAATTGATGAACTGCCAAAAAACCTAATAGGTCCTTTTTTAAAGGTGAAAAAACCTGTATTATTATTGCATGGAAATCATGAATCCCTCGCAACAGCAGATTTTCTAGCAGAAATGTATCCAAATACAAAAAATATTCATGGATATTCATTTAAAAAAAATGACGTTGGTATTTTTGGAGCAGGAGGAGCTTTAGAATTTAACATTTCAGAAAAAGAAATTCTTAACTCCTTGGAAAAAGGCCACTTTCCAATAAGAGATCTTAAGAAAAAAATAATGGTAACCCACATGCATGTAAAAGGGACAAAATCAGAATTTTCTGGATTTAAAGGAAGCAAAAGTATAAGAAAAGCAATAAAAAAATTTAAACCAGATATTGTCATTCATTCACACATACATGAAGCAAAAGGGTTTGAAGAAAAAATAGGAAAAACAAAAATAATTAATGTTGCAAAAAAAGAAAAGATCTTTGAGATATAAAATTTAAAAACCCCCCTTCTATTTAAGTAGTCATGCCAAAAAAACAAAAAAAATCAAATGAAGAAAAAACAGCTGAAAATTATTTCCCAATTGATAAAAGTGATTTAGAACACACAATTGAAAAAAAAGAACTACAAAAAGAAGAATCAATAAAACAATCAATAGAAATCCCTGTAAAAGAAATCCAACCAATAGAAGAAATTAGAAAAGGATCAGTAGAGATTGTTTATAAAAAACCAGATAGAAAATCTTTAGAAAAAGTTGAAATTTCTTCAAAAAAGAAGTCTAGAAAAAAAAGAATTAAGAAAACAACAAAAACTCCTATAAAATATTCTCCTCCTAAAATAAAACTCAAAAAAGAGGGATATGAACTTATAATTACTGAAAAACCACAAGCTGCCTTAAAAATTGCATCAAGCTTAGGAAATTCTCTTAAAAGAAATAATAAAGGAGTTCCATATTATGAAGTTAATAGAAATGGAAAAGAAATAATTGTTGGTTGTGCAGTTGGGCATTTATTTACATTAAATCAAAATATAACTGGATCAAATATCCCTATTTTTGATATTGGTTGGGCTCCAAATTTCATTGCAAAAAAAAAAGATTTTACTAAAAAATATTATGATACTCTATTAAAACTTGTAAAAAATGCTAAAAGTTTGACAGTTGCAACAGATTATGATATTGAAGGAGAATTAATTGGATTAAATGTTATAAGATTTATTTGTAACCAAGAAGATGCAAACAGAATGAAATTTTCTACATTAACATCCAAAGAATTAAATGAAGCCTATGAAAATAAACTATTGCATATAAATTGGGGACATGCAATTGCAGGAGAAACAAGACACTACTTAGATTGGTTCTATGGGATAAATTTATCCCGTGCACTAATGAATGCAATAAAAACAACTGGTAAATTTAGAATAATGTCTATCGGACGTGTACAAGGACCAGCATTAAACCTAATTGTAGAAAAAGAAAAAGAAATTCAAAAATTTCAGTCATATCCTTATTTTCAGGTTTTTATTAAAGTAAAAAATTCTCATACTTTAGAATTAAAACATAATAAAGATATTTTTGATAAACAAGAATTAAAAAAATTTGAAAATCTTATTGGAAAAAATACTGCTGCAAAAACAAAAAAAACAGAACAAATATTACCTCCAAACTCTCCATTTAATTTAACTACTTTACAAACAGAATGTTATAAATTTCATGGTATAACTCCTTCAAATACTCTTCGGGCTGCACAGTCATTATATTTGGGAGGATTAATATCTTATCCTAGAACTTCGAGTCAAAAATTGCCTGATTCAATTGATTATAAAACTATTCTAAAAAAACTAGCAAAAGAATATAATGTGGAAAAATTAATAACAAGAAAAAAACCAATTGAAGGAATAAAAACTGACCCTGCACACCCTTCAATTCATCCAACAGGAGAAAAACAAATTTTATCAGGAAGTGAAGAAAAAGTTTATAATTTAATTGTAAGAAGATTCTTATCATTATTTTGTGATAATGCAATAATTGATAATAAAAAAATAAGCGTAAGTATTAATAATTTAATATTTAATGCAAGAGGATCAGAAATAAGAAAAAAAGCATGGTTGGAAATTTACCCCATTAAATTAAAAGAAAATGAAATTCCTGATCTAAATGGAGATGTAAAGATAATAAACTTAAGAACAGAAGAAAAAGAGACTCAACCTCCAAAAAGATATTCTCCTGCATCTATAATTACTGAACTTGAAAAAAGAAATTTAGGTACAAAATCAACGCGTTCAACTATTCTTGAAACTCTTTATGATAGAGGATACATTAAAGAAAAATCAATAGAAGCAACACCATTGGGAATTTCATTAGTTAATACTTTAGAAAAATATTCATCAATTATAATTGATGAAGAATTAACAAGAAATTTTGAAAAAGAAATGGAAAGAATTCAGGAATCTAAAGAAAATTTTAAACAAAAAGAAGATAAGGTAATTAATGAAGCAAAAAAAACAATAACTAAAATAGCAGAACAATTTGAAAAAAACGAGAAAAAAATAGGACAAGAACTATTAGTTGCAAATTTGCAATTACAAGAACAACAAAGGGAAGAAAATAAACTAAATATTTGTCCTGTTTGTAAAAAAGGACATCTCCTAATAATTAATATGAGAAATAAATCTAATTTTATTGGTTGTACAAATTATCCTAAATGTAAAAATACTTATAATCTTCCAAATAATGCTTTAATAAAACCTTTAAAAGACGTGTGTAGGGAATGTGAATTTCCAAAAGTTATGGTTCTTAGACAATATAAAAAACCTTGGATGTTATGTATAAATCCAGAGTGTCCTGGAAAAGAAGAATGGAAAAAGAAATCAGATTAATGTTTATTTAATCTCCATATATGGGCTCCTCCTTTTCCTGTTCTTTTAGATTTAGATTCTACTAAATTTCTTTCTTTAAGTTTATTCATATATTTCCAGAGTATTTTCCTTCCAATAATTAATTCTTTAGATAATTCTGTGAGAGTCATTGGATTATTAGATAATTCTTTCAATATTTTCTTATTAAGTTTAGAAAAATCAAATTTATTGTTAATTAATTTATGTCCTAATTCTAGACGCTCTTGCTTATCTTTAATAGGTAGCTTTCCAATATTTATAATATCTGTATAAATTTTTAAATAACTTTTCGAACTTAAATACAATTGATAAACATTATTAGTCTTTTTTATTTTTAGACATTTATATTCTAGTGAATTACAAATTTTTAATAAATCTTTAAGAAGATTGGGATTTCCAGAAGTGAAATAAACTTCAGTATCAATAATTCCCCCTTCATCTATAAGAAAAGCACGAACAATTGCTACACGTAATTTTCTATCCCCTTTAAAAAATTCTTTTGGAATTCTACCATGTGCCCAATCAAAACTAATTTTAAATTTATTTAATAATATTTTTGCAATAGCTTTAGGAAAACTATATTTATACATAAAATAATTTCTTTCTTTATTCCAAACTTTGCTAATGCCCTCTTTAAATAAGTTACCAAAACAACTTAGTTCATCTTTAAATTCTTCTACAGCTTCTTTAATTTTATTATCGTATTTGCAGGT
The DNA here is from genome assembly GCA_964608525.1 of Candidatus Woesearchaeota archaeon. Taxonomy (GTDB): domain Archaea; phylum Nanobdellota; class Nanobdellia; order Pacearchaeales; family GW2011-AR1; genus NP1466. The sequence goes on from CAZSNJ010000012.1 coordinate 19,922, forward strand.
TCTAGATTTTATATTCTGTGCAGTCCCATCACATAAAAGATGAGTGTAGACACTTCTTAAGCTAATAGAATCTTTTATTGGAAGTATTGGATTATTAACTTTTAAGATTCCATGAATAGCCCTATAGGATTCAATATTTCTTTCAATATCTCTATAA
>CAZSNJ010000013.1:0-17853 GCA_964608525.1 Candidatus Woesearchaeota archaeon
TCTTTAATGCAAGATAAGAAACATATTTATCTAAACTTCGTGAGCTGGGCTTATGACCTAACCTTGCCTTAATTTCATCAGTTGTCCATCCAGAACCAAGTAAATGACAAGCCATAGAGGATCTATAATCTTTCCAAGTTACTCTCTGACCTTTGGGAATACAAATAGATTGAGTAAGATAAATAGCTCTATGTAAAAACTTTAATGCCTGTCTGTGTCCAAAATTAAAAAGATAATCATTTGGTTTTAAATCCTTCATAATAATATCTAAGAAGTCAGATGTTTCTTTAAAATTAGTTATTTCACTTCTTGATGTTCTACTACTCTTTATTTTTTCTTGTGGGAGATTTACAATATACTCTACTTCTTTTGTATCTTGATTCACTTGTCTAACAAAATCCCTTTTTTGTAATTGTAATAATGTGAAAATGTTCTCTCCTATATCCCATGCTATCCAACATAAACATTTTTGTATAGGAGTATTAACAACATTAATAATTTTCTTATGAGTTTCTTCTCTAAAGAATCTAACCTCTTCTATTTTGTTATTATAATATTTAATTACTTCTTTTGCTAATTTATCTTTTCCAGCAAGTTCAAATAATAAACTTTTAAAAAATTTGCAGTAATAATCTTCTTTTGCTTGTATTGGTTTTCCTTGCATACCTTTAAGTTTTTTATCTTCAATTCCATCATAAACTCTTTTAATATCTTGTTTAGTTATTTTAATTAAAGGTTTATTCTTAAACCATCTATTAATATTTTTTAATTGAGAGATAGTTTTTGTTAAAGTTTTATATTGAGTTTCTGAAAGTTTAGCAAGTCCATTTTCTCTTTTAAGTTTGTATTCTTTCTCATCTAAGAATTTTTTATATAATTCTCTGTTTTCTTTACAGATTAATTTATCTCCTAATAAAAGGGGTTTTGTTCTTTTATATTGATCTTCCTTACTCATAACTTATTAAGGAAAATCCCCTTTATATTTGTTTAGGAACCGAACTAAAGGGGTTTACGCCTCGGGCAGGAATCGAACCTGCGCACCCCGAAGGGTCCAGATTAGCAATCTGGTGCAATACCATTATGCGACCAAGGCATGAAATTATAGATAATTCTTAACTTATAAAACTTTTCAAGAAAAAAATAGCAGGAGCGGGATTTGAACCACGCGATCCCCGGGTTATGGGCCCGGTGAGGACTCCAGACTCCTCCATCCTGCTATAAAAAGTCAAGAAAAATTAAATTTATAAACATTGTGAATTTAGAAAATTGATGCTAACTCTAGGAATTGATGATGCGGGAAGAGGTCCGGTCATTGGTCCAATGGTTCTTGCAGGATGTTTAATGGATAAAAAAATAGAACCAGAATTAAAAAAATTAGGTGTAAAAGATTCAAAACAATTAACTCAAAAAAGAAGAGAGTTTTTAGAAAAAATAATAAAAGAAAAATCAGAGAAATTTGAAATTGTACTTACTTCTCCTAATGAGATTGAAGAAAAAAGTAAAAAAGGAATTAATTTAAATGAATTAGAAGCAATAAAAGCAGCAGAGATAATAAATAAGATAAATAAGAATAATATAAAGATAAAAATTATTATTGATTGTCCTTCTGTAAGTATAGTTAAATGGAAGGATGCTCTAAAAACAAAAATAAAAAATCTTAATAATTTAGATATCTCTTGTGAACATAAAGCTGATAGAAATCATATATCTGTTTCAGCTGCATCAATTCTTGCAAAAAGCAAAAGAGAAAAAGAAATGGATAAACTTAAAGAAAAATATGGAAAAGAAATTGGTTCAGGGTATACATCTGATCCTTTAACTCGTAAATTCTTAGAAAAAAAAGCTAAAAAATATGAAAACAAAGGGATTTTTAGAAAAACATGGTCTACTTGGAAAAAAGCAGTTAAAATAGGTAAACAAAAAAAGCTTAGTGATTTTTAATCCTAATCTTTAAAAACTTCTCAAACTCTTTTTATACATGCCTTATATAAAAAAATTGGTGATACATGGATTTAAAAGTTTTCCAAAAAAAACAGAATTACCATTTAACCAAGGAATTAATTCAATTATTGGAGCTAATGGCAGCGGGAAGTCTAACATTTCAGACGCATTATGTTTTGTCCTCGGACGTTTAAGCATAAAATCAATGAGAGCAGCAAAAGCAAAAAATTTAATATTTCTAGGAAGCAAAATAGCATCACCAGCAAAAGAAGCATCAGTTGAAATGGTATTTGATAATTCTGATAAGATATTTACAGAGAATCATAATGAGATATCTATAAAAAGAATAATTAAAAGAACAGGGCAAAGTATCTATAAAATAAATAATCAGACAAAAACAAGACAAGAAGTTTTAGCTTTACTTGCACAAGCAGGAATAGATCCTAATGGATTTAATATAATTTTACAGGGAGAAATTCAAAACTTTGTAAGAATGCAAGGAGATGAAAGAAAGAAAATAATTGAAGAAGTTTCAGGAATCTCAATATATGAATTAAGAAAAGAAAAATCCTTAAAGGAATTAAATAAAACAGAAGAAAGATTAAAGGAAGTTCTCGCTATATTAAGAGAAAGAACAGCTCATTTGAATAATTTGGAAAAAGAAAGGCAGCAAGCATTGAAATTTAAAAGATTAGAAAAAGATGTTAAAAAATACAAGGCGAGCATAATTAATTGTGATTTAACTAAAAAAAATAAGGAAGTTGAAAAAATAAATCTAGAAATCTCAAAGAAAAATAATGAAATTGATAAAATAAAAAAATCATTAATAAGTGTTAGGTCATTAATCTCTAATTTTGAATCAAAAATTCAAGCAATCAATTCAACCATTCAAAAATCAACCGGAGTAGAACAAGAAAATCTAAATCAGGAAATAGCAAATATCAGAGCAGAACTTGCAGGATTAAGTGTTAAATTAGAAAACTATGAAAATAAGATCTCTGAAATATCTAAACAAAGAGAAGAATTAAAAATATCAATAAGAAATAATGAAGTAACAATAAAAGAACTTCAAAAAGAATCTCCAACAATTGTAAAAAATGAAAAAGAAATTGCATTAAAAAAACAGGAACTTGAAAAACTAGAAGAAGTTAGGAAAAAATTCTATATGGTTAAAACTGAATTAAAATTAATCAAAGAAAGAATTCAGGATAAAAACTCCCTAATTCAAAATTACTCCAATGAATCTGATTTCTTACTAAGACAAATAAATTCAGTTGAATTATATGACAAAAAAACAAATACAAAAAAACTAGATGAATTAAAAATTTCCTTTGAAGAAAAAAAAGAGACTCTTGAAAATTTAAATAAAAATGAAATAAAACTGGAAAAAATAATTCATACAAATGAATATGAAATAAATAATCAAGATAAATTAAAGGAGAAAATTTCCAAAATGGATATTTGTCCTCTTTGTAAAAATAAAATAACTAAAGAGCATATGGATTCAATAGATAGTGAAATAAATCCAAAAATAGACTCATTAAAAAAAGAAATAGAAAATTCAAATAAAGAGTTATCTGATATTCAAAAGAAAAAAGACATTCTAAAAACAGATTTAGAAAAAACAGATTTGGAAATATCAAAGAGAAAATCTGATTTAATAAAAATATCAAATATGGATGAAAAGAAAAATCAAATAAAAACGATTCATGAAAAGCATGAATTAATACAAAAAGAATTAATACAATTAAATAAAAGAAAGGGTAATCTTGAAGAAAGCTTTGATGAAAAGTCAAATATTGAACAAAAATATGAGACTGCAAGAATAGAAGTTCAAGAAATTTCTTTAAGAAGTGAGGATAATGTTGATTCAGAAATATCTTTTAAACAAAGGGAGCTTGAACGCTCAAAAATTTCTTTAAAACAATTATCAAGAAATGAAGAAGATTTAAATGAAGAAATAGAGATTATTAAAAATAATAAGGATGAAAAAGAAGAACTTTTTAAAAAGAAAAAAGAACAAGAAGAGGAATTAAGCAGAAAATTTAAAAAATTAATTGAAGATCGAGATTTATTAAATTCAAGAATAAGAGAAAATGAATCAATTATATTAACAAAACAAAATAATGTTCATAACATAGAGCAAGAGATAAATAATCTAAAAGTTGAAAAGGCAAGAGTTGATGCAGAAATTGAAAATCTTGAAATTGAAATTGCTGAATTTAAAGAAATTGTAATAATTAAAACTAATAAAGATTCACTTATTCAAAAACTAGAAAAGACTCAGGAAATTTTACTAAAAATAGGTACTGTTAATTTACGTTCTTTGGAAGTATATGACTCCATAAAGAAGGAATATGATTCTATAAATGAAAAAGTAGAAGTTATTTCAAAAGAAAAAGAAGGAATTCTTAAGATAATTCATGAAATTGATATTAAAAAGAAAAAATCCTTTCTTAAAACATTAAGTTCTTTAAATGAGATGTTTTCAAAAAATTTCTCTCAATTAAGTATTAAGGGTCATGTTTCACTAGAATTAGAGGATAGAAAAGATCCATTTGAAGGAGGGGTAAATATTATTGTTAAAACAGGTCATGGGAAATATTTTGATGTAAAATCTCTTTCAGGAGGAGAACAGACCTTAGTTGCTTTATCATTAATTTTTGCAATACAAGAGTATAGGCCATACTTTTTTTATATACTTGATGAAATTGATGCAGCACTAGATAAAAGAAATTCTGAAAGACTTGGAGGTCTTTTAAGAAAATACATGAAAAAAGGGCAATATATAGTAATTACTCATAATGATGAAATAATTACAAATGCAACAAATCTTTATGGTGTAAGTATGCATGATGGGATAAGTAAAGTAATTAGTATGAAACTTTAAGATAAATATAAAGAAAAAGGCAGATTTACTTCTTCAACACTCCTATATAAAAGATCTTCATAAGGATCATCTTTTAGATTATTAATCTCTTCTTGAGTAATATATCTTTTATCAATTCCCAATTTCAATATCTTGTTATCTTCCTCAGAAATTTCCCCTTTTTTTAAGTAAACACCTTTTAGAACTTCCCTTACTATTTTTTCTTCCAAGTCAGATTTATCTCCTAAATTATTAATCTCTTTTCTAGCAACATATTCTTTTTTAAGCCCATATCTCAATATCTCTTCCTTTTCTTTAGAGACTCTTTCAAGCAATTTTAAAGAGATAACATCTAAAACTCCTTTTAATCTATCTTCTAAGTATTTTTTTATATTAATCTCCATAATATTCCCGCGAATTAGGCATTTATAAGGTTTACTTATAAGAAATATCCAGACTTTCGTCTAAGCAATAAAAAAATAAAAATAAGAAAAAAAATAAAAAAAATAAAAAATTAATAATAACTTTCGCCAAATTCTTCTGACTTTTCAGGTTTTTTTCCAATTAAAACAATTAAAACAATTAGCAATACAATAAAAATTATTGCGAGAATAACTGTTAAAACAACAACTGGGCTACTTGAAGACACTTGTTCACTACCTGTAAAAGTAACTGTGCTTACAACTTGACCATTAGATAATACACTAACATCAAAATCATTACCTGAACTTGAGTCTATTGCAACTGTTCTGCTTGATCCAGCTGGAACAATAACTAAAGTTTCACTTGTTGGAGTTACAACAGTATAAACCTTCAATTTGTTAGTTGGATTTAAAACAATTAAGTCACTACCAGATTTAAGAGCAATTTGAGAAAATTCATTTTCAACAACAATTTGCTTGATTTCGCTTGTTGTTAAATCGTCATTTTCAACTTCTACTTCAATAGAATAGATTCCGGGTTCAGCGTCATATGGAATTTTAAAATTAAATCTTCCACTTACAGTGTCTTCATCATCTATATCACACTTTCTGTCTGTAGGATCAAAGTCTTCATCATCAACACATTCTATTTGAACTAAATCTCCAAAGTAAGAAGTTCTTTCAAGACCTAATGTGGGAATTTTTGCAGTTACATATAAATCATCTAGATAATTATAACCAATATTTTTCAAAACAACATCAACTGAGATAGTTTCTCCAGCATCAACTGTTTGCTTTGTTCTTATTGACATAACACCTACATTATATGATTGTCTTTGAACTCTTAAGTCATATGATTCATCTGTTCTATGATCTTTATTGTAAAGTTTTAAAGAAAGTCTCAAATCATCACTAACTTCATCTTTAAGTTCATAAGGAACTCTAAGCTTTAGTGTTACTCTACGTTGAATTCCATCTTCAAGGTCAAATGGACCAACTATTTCTTTAACATCTACTTTTTCACCTTCAAGTTCTGCTCTGAATTTAACATCTGATGCATCAACATTTGATGTGAAAAATGCTTTTAGAGTTATTACTTCTCCTGCAATAACACTCACATCATCACTACTAACATCAATATCATCAATTGTTACTTGTAAATCGTTTGTTACTTCTGCAGCACTTATAGTAGTTACTAAAAATAAAACCGCTACAATTGTTAAGAAAAAAACCATAAGGTTTTTTATATTCATTTCCATTTTCTAAAATTTAATTAATGAAACCATTTTATTGATTTCTACAAAAGACCTTTGTTCTTTCGTAAATATATTCATATAAAATTCATTTATAAACTTTATGGTGACGACATGATATATTAATTTTTAAGTACTAAATGTAAGTAACAACCAGTGAAAAAAGTAGATTATATGGTTTTATTTAATTCCGGATTAATTTTGCCAATATTTTCTATAATATATTTGTGTGCATTTTCTATTATTATTTCTTGTAATTCTTCTTTTAATCTTCCATGACATTTTGTTAAATCTGATTCAGGTAAACTAATATCTCCTATTTGCAAATAACAATCCATTGAAGTTCCTTCAAGTTTTATTTTATCAAGAGATCCTTCTTTTACTTGCAGGATTTCTGCATTAATTTTACATTTTTGATTTTCTTTTCCTTCTATTTTATAAAACCAGGTAGTGTCTTCTGCATCATTTAAAAATTCAGTTCTTACACATTTTTCCTGATGTGCTTGAAAACACGAAATATCAGAACATTTATAAGAGAAAAAGAAAGTAAAATACATTGCAATTAAAAATACAACGAGTATTGAAATAATTAAAATTCTTTGGCTCGTCTTTTCCATATTATATAATAAGGGGGAGCGTATTTAAAAGTTTGGAAAAAATAAAAAGAAAGAGAGCTCTTTCGAACTCTCCTTAATTATAAACTTAATAATTCTATATTAGTATCAGTTGTTGCAAAGTTTTTAGCTGCAATTGCACTAACACTTGCATCTTCCGCAGAATAAATAATTGGACTTGTAACTGTTCCATCAATTACAATTACTGATGGTTTTTTGTCTATTCTTCTTAAAGTATTACTTAAAGTTTTAACTGAAATTTTCTTAATTTCATTTAATTCACTATCTAAAAGAATTGCTTTTCCTGTTCCTTCATTTTTAGCTGAAAGAACTTTTAGTTTTTCTTTGTTTTCTTTTGTTAAATCCAATTTAGATTTAGTTTCAGTACTTCTCCCATTATATCTTTCTCTTGAAAAGAATTCTCCAACTGTTGCTCTCTTTCTTAGATTCATTAAAATTTCTTTACCTGTTAATTCTTCAACTTCTTTTCCATCTGGTGCAACTGCAATATATTTAACATTTGCATTGTCAACAACATTTTTTGCAATTAATTTTCCGCCTCTATCTCCATCAACAAATAAAGTAATATCTTTTTCTTTACTTAATTCTTTTATTGCATCTGGAAGTTTTGTTCCATTCATTGCAATACAATTATTGACTCCATTTCTCATTAAATTAATTACATCTGCTCTTCCTTCAACAACTATTACTTCTTTTTTAGATAAATCTCCAGAAGGAAGTTTTTCATTTCCATATTCTTGAATTCCTGCAATTTTTGCTGAATCTTTAATTTCATTAGAAATTTCTCTTGAATCTGTTGAACCTTTAATTTCTCTCATTAGTTTTTTTGCTCTTTCAATTATGTAATCTCTTTTGCTTCCTCTTACATCTTCTATTCTTTCTATTTCTATTTGAGCATCACTTGGTCCAATTCTATCAATTGTTTCAATTGCTGCAGCAATTAGAGTTGTTTCTGACTGATCTAAGGCTGTTGGAACTTTAACATTTCCCATTGTTCTTTTGTCATTTCTTTCTAAGTCTACTTCAATTCTTCCTATTTTTCCTTCTTTTTGAAGTTCTCTTAATTCTAAATCACTTCCAAGCAATCCTTCTGTTTGTCCGAAAATTGCTCCAATTACATCTGGTTTTTCTAAAGCTCCTTCTGCATTAAAAGTTGCATGTATCATATATTTTATTGATACTGGACTTACTTTTGCCATGTTTTTCTTTCTCCTATTTAATTATATTAAAATCTTATGATTTCCAGAAAAATACCTAACTAAGTTTCCACTTCTAAATCTTACTGAATGTGAATGTGAATGTGATAATAATCTAAATAATAGATATTTCTCTAATAGTTAGTTTAATTTTAGTGGGTTTTTAAAGTTTTTGTAAAAAGTACATTGTTGCATTAAAGGGAGCTGACTAAACACAAATCTTTATAAATGACTGTACGTCTGTACATACATGGAAATAACTGGAATTGATATAAAGAAAGTCAAAAAGAAAAATCCTGAAGAAATGAAATCTGTAAGAATGCAGATAAGAACCACGCCTAAGATTTCTAAGTGGATGAAAGAACATGAGATTTCTCCTAGCCTAGTTTTCGATCAAGCTGTTGAAGAGTTGATGAAGAAGGAGAAGAAAGAATAATGGAAGCAAAAGAAACTAATTTTTTACGATTTTTGAATAGGCCCATGCAATTAACAATCCCAATCTATCAAAGAACATATAGTTGGAAAATAAAAGAATGTGAACAATTATGGAAAGATATTTTGAAAGCTGGAAATAATGAGGATATTTCTGGGCATTTTGTTGGCTCGATTGTTTATGTGGAAAAAGGAATATATCAAGTTTCCTCTCTTCCTAGATTGTTAGTTATTGATGGACAACAAAGATTGACAACACTTTCATTACTAATTTCAGCATTATGTAGCCATATTAAAAAGAAAAATACCAAGACCGAAATTAATCCTGAGAAATTGTTAAGCTATTATTTGCTAAATTCTCAAGAGGATGGAGAAGAAAAGTATAAATTGGTTTTAACACAAGCAGATAAAACATCTTATTTTAAAATTTTAGAGAATTTAAATTTCAGCGAAGAAGATTCAATTAGGATTAAGGAAAATTACGAATTTTTTAAGGAACAAATAGAAAAAGTTGCTCAAGATCTATTAAAAAAACTTAATCCAAAACTTGTTATTGGTTGGAGAAAAAAACAACAAGCAAAAGCTGCTGTCAGAGTAGAAATCGAAAAACAATTAGATGATGGATTACCTAATGCTTATACAAGAAAGTTATTTTTAATTAAATGCCAGATGATCTTTCAGCATTTTTATGATAATTATTATGGAGACGGTAAAAGTGTATACACTTTAGTACAACATTAAATAATAATCAACCTATTTTCCTTGATACTAAACAATTTTTTCTCTCCAAGAATTATATGATCCAATAATTCAATATCTAAGATTTTACTTGCATTATGTAATTTCATAGTTATCTCCTTATCATTTTTACTTGGATTTGGATCTCCACTGGGGTGATTATGAACCATTATTATTTTACTTGCAGAATTTTTTATTGCAGGTTTAAATTATTGCAGGTTTAAATATTTCTCTTGGATGAATAATTGAGGCATTCAGAATCCCTTTACTGATCAGTTCTTCCCCAATAATATTATTGTGCGCATTTAACATCAAAATTATTATGTTCTCCTGTTTCTCATTCTTTAATTTTTCATAAAGCAAATCATAAACTTCATTAGGAGTTTTAATTTTTTTAAGCGGTTTTTTAGATAATTGGTATCTTTTACCTAATTCTGCCATTGATAATATTTGCATAGATTTATCTGGACCTATTCCTTTGATACTCTGTAATTCTTTTAAAGAACATTCAAACAATTTATCAAGACCATATTCTGCAATCAATCTATTAGACATATCAACAACATTTTCTCCAGAAGTTCCCGTTCTAAGAATAATAGCAAATAATTCTGCATCACTTAATGTTTCAGGGCCATATTTTTTAAAACGTTCTCTTGGTCTGTTTTGTTCAGGCATGTCTTTAATTTTCATAATGATTAAAAGAAAACTCAAGTTAATAACTTTTTTATACCCCTTTAGATATACTAGTCATATGACATTCAAACTATCTCCCTCCGCTCTAAACCAAATGAAAGATTGCCCTAGATGCTTCTGGCTCGATAAACATAAAGTTTGGAAAAGGCCTTCTGGAATATTTCCAAGTCTGCCTTCTGGAATGGACAAAATCCTTAAAATCCATTTTGATAAATTCATGGAAAAAAATCAATTACCTCCAGAATTATGTGAAAATCAATCATGCACAAATATGAAGTTATTTAAGGATAAAGAGAAAATGAAAGTTTGGACAAGTAATTTCAAAGGTGTTTCATGGAAGGATAGAAAAGGTAATGAGTTACATGGAGCTGTAGATAATATATTGGTTAAAGGGAAAAAACTAATTGTTCTTGATTATAAGACAAGAGGATATGCCCTTAAAGAAGATACTGCTGAGCACTACAGACTTCAGCAAAATGTTTACAATTTCTTATTAAGAAAAAATGGATATAAAACAGAAGATTATTTCTTTTTATTATTCTACATTCCTAAAGAAGTCATGGCTACAGGAGAGGTTATCTTTGATACAGAATTAGTAAAGATGAAGGTGAATATCAGTATGGCTGAAAAAGCTTGGAAAGATGCACTTAAATTATTAAATAGCTCGTGCCCTAAAAAAGGATGTGAATGGTGTGAAGGAAGATGAAAAATATAAAAAAATTTCAAGATAAAATAATAACAGGAGACGTTCTTAAAATTATGGAAAAATTGCCGAAAGAAAGTGTGCATTTGATTATTACTTCTCCACCATATAATGTTGGAAAAAGTTATGATAACCATAATGATAAAATGAAATACAAGGAATATTTACAATGGTTAGAAAAAGTATGGAAACAAGTTAAAATGGTTTTAGTTCCTGGAGGGAGATTTTGCCTAAATATAGCCCCAACTGGCATAAAAGATTTTGTTCCAATACATAATGATTTTTCAAATCAACTGAGGAAAATTGGTATGAAATTTAGGACAGAAATTGTATGGTATAAACAAACTATGCTCAAAAGAACTGCTTGGGGAAGTTGGCAAAGCCCATCAAATCCTCACATCATTCCATCTTGGGAATATATTTTAGTTTTTACAAAAAATGGAGATTCCCTTGAAGGAAATAAAGAAGATATAGATATAAGTGCAGAGGAGTTTAAGAAATTCTCTGATGGATTCTGGCAGATACAGCCTGAAAGAAAAAGAAATGGACATCCAGCACCATTTCCAGAAGAATTAATTTATAGATTAATAAAATATTATTCATATAAAGGGAATGTTGTTTTAGAGATGTTTGGAGGGACAGGAACTGTTGCAGTAGTTTCACAAAAAACTGGGAGAAAATTTATTCATATAGATATTTCCAAAGAATATAATAATACTGCTAAAGAAAGGTTAAGAAAAACAAAAGAGGAATTATCACAAAAACAGTTATCTTAAGGCCATGTTTTTTTAGAACATTCAAAATATCTTTAAATAAATTTTCAGTTTTTTCATCTTTATTCTTTTTTGCAAGAATAATCATTCTCTTAGAATATTTTCCTAAAAAATCTGCTGTCCCATATCTTTTTTTCATCATATTATATTCACTACATAATGTTTGTCCATTTTCAAGAGTGTTTGTTCCCCCTTTTGCTTGAGGTTTTATATGGTCTGCATGAATATCATAACCATGATGAATCCCATTTCCACAAACAACACAATTATAATTATCTCTTTTGGAAAAGGTGTAAGAACATTATGGCCTTTATATCCAGGAACTCTTTTGTAAACCCCTTTTCTAACTTGAATTAGCCATCCTTCTTGATATAATTTTCTGATTGACCTCCAAGGGTCTCGTGCTTTAGGTATGAATTGAAATACATAATCCACAACTTTTCCATGGTCTATTTCTTTATTAGGATTTTTTTCAAAGAATTCTTTAATATAATATGTAATAGTTTGTATTTTATTTTTTTCTTCCATAAGCCATACAAGAAATCATTCCTTTTAATATTTACTTTTCGGACACTATGCGGACAGAAAGAAAACTATTCGGCTACATTAAGTGTTGTTGGACTATGTTGTAAAAAGGTTTATAAATAAAAAAATTAAGATCCTTATATGATAAAAAATTTAATTAAAGACTATAATAATGGAAAACATTGGAGAACGGTAGTTGAAGGTCATTATGATGAAAAGGTGGAACCATTGATACATCAAAAGGTAGAAAAAAAGAATATCTTAGATAAAGATTTTGAAAACTTAATGCTTTCAGATAACTTAATAAGTTCACATTTTAAAAGACCTAAAGGAATTCTTGGAAGAATATTTTTTGATTGTGGATATGGGGATGTAGCCTTTTAGAAAGTCTCTAATATAATATAGAATTTACCTACTTGATTTGAAAGCCTTTTTAAATCATCAACATTACTTTATTCTATGAAAATCAGACAGCCAATTGTAACAGTTGTAGGTCATGTAGACCATGGAAAAACAAGCATTTTAGACTGCTTTAGAGGCAGCTGTATTCAAGAAAAAGAAGCAGGAGGAATAACTCAAAAAATATCATTCACATCTTACCCTATGAACCAACTAAAAGCATCTTGCCCATTAATAGAAAATTCAAAAATTAAACTAAACATCCCTGGATTTTTACTAATTGACACTCCAGGACATGCAGCATTTACTAATTTAAGAAAAAGAGGAGGATCATTAGCAGATTTAGCAGTTCTAGTAATTGATATAAACGAAGGAATAAAGCCTCAAACTGCAGAAGTAATACAAATTCTAAAACACAACAAAACACCCTTTCTAATAGCACTAAATAAAATAGATAATATTTCTAGCTGGAGAAAACTAGACAACGACTTAAAAACAAGTATCAACGCCCAACCACAAAATGTAAAACAAATTTTTGATGAAAGATATATGACTTTAATTGGTTCATTAAACTCTCACGGATTTGATGCAGACTTATTTTACAATATTCAAGATTTCACAAAAAAAATAGCACTCATCCCAATCTCAGCAAAAACAAAAGAAGGAATCCCAGAATTAATAATGATGTTATGTGGATTAAGTCAAAAATATTTAGGGAACAAACTAAATCTAGGAAAAGATGCAAAAGGAGTAATGCTTGAAATAAAAAAAGAAAAAACAACAAACTATATTGAATCAATTTTATATGATGGTGAACTAAAAAATACAGAGAAAATAGCAATTGCAAATTTTGATTCAACTAAAGACCCAATAATTACTAAAATAAGAGTTCTAGAAGAAATAGAACCTTTATGTCCAAGATTCAAACCAAAAGAAAAAGTAATAGCGTCAACCGGACTAAGAATGCAATTAGTTGAAAAAACTCAAATTCTTCCTGGAATGCCTTTTGTAATTTACAAAAATAATATAAAAGAAATAAAAGAAATATTCAAAAAAGAAATATCTGACAACATAAAAAAAGGAAAATATGGAATTATTGCAAAAGCAGATTCTCTTGGAAGTTTAGAAGCTCTTTTAGTATTATTAAAACAAAATAATATTCCTGTAGTTAAAGCAGGAATTGGAAATATAAATAAAACAGATATAATTTCTGCAAAAGCAAATCTTGAAATAAATGAACTTGATGCAGTAATTGTAGGATTTAATGTATCAATTGATGAAGATGCAAAAGAAATACAAAATAATATAAAAATTCTAACAGACGATGTAATTTACAAACTAATTGAAGATATTATTAAATTTAGAAATGAATTAAAAAAGGAAATAGAAAAGAAAAGAGTAATGGGACTATCTGCTATTTGTAAATTAAAAATTCTCCCACAATTTGTATTTAGAAATACAAAACCAGCTGTTTTTGGAGTTAAAATAGAAGGTGGAAAATTAACAACAGGATTAAATTTAATAAATGATAAGGCAGATAAAGTAGGACGTGTAAAAAACATACAATCAGAAAATAAATCAGTTGTTGAATCAAATGAAGGAATGGAAATTGCAATATCAATTCCAGGATTAAATTATGAAAGACAAATAAAAAATCCAAAGATTAATTTTTTATATTCTGAACTCGGAGAAAAACAATTTAAAAATTTCAAAAAAAACAAAGATTTGCTCTCATCAAATGAGATAAAAATATTACAAGAAATTGCTGAGATTAAAAGAAAGGAAAAAGCTGATTGGGGCAATTAAAAATATTTAAAAACAATAAAGCCCTTTTCTCATCATGCATACAGAAAAAAAAGAGAATCTTCCATTAATTGATAAACTTGGAATGATAACTTTATTTTCAAGTATTGGTCTTGCAGCAATTATGACAATCTGGGCAGTTTACCTTGATTCTTTTTTACATAACGCCTCATATGTTGGTTTTTTAACAGCTTTTTTTATAATCATTGGATCTCTTTCATATATTTTCTTTATTCCAATTATAGAAAAAAAGAATAAAGTAAAATTATATCTTACTATATTGTTTTTATTTACAATATCTTATATTTTATTTGGATTATTCTCTAATTTATATGCAGTAATTATTTTAGGAATTATTACATCTATTCTTGCAAGCTTAGGAATTACTTGTTTAGGAATTATTGTAAGAGATAAAACAAGAGATAGTTCTGTTTCAAAAAATGAAGGAATAATTTTTACTTCGAGAAATATTGCTTTTTTACTTGGTCCAATAATTGCAGGATTTATTGCAAATAAATATGGCATGGCTAATGTTTTCTTTTTTGCAGCTATTGCAATGTTTATCTCTCTAATTTTATTTAAGTTAATGAATATTCAAGATAATAGAGTAAAAAAAAGAGTTGATAAAAATTCCATAAAAGTATTTATTGATTTTTTTAAAAAAAGAGAAAGAACTCTATCATATTTTACAAGTGGAGGTATAACTTTCTGGTGGGCATTAATTTATACTTATATTCCTATTTATATTTTAAATAATGACCTTGGAAAAGAAGTAATTGGATATTTTCTTGCAGCAATGACAATTCCATTGATCTTAACAGAATATTCTTTTGGAAAATTAGCTGGAAAAATAGGATTTAAAAAAATATTTGTTTTAGGATATCTAATCATAGGATTTTTTACAATTCTTGCTTTTTTCTTTTCAAATATTTATATTGTCTTAGCTTTATTGATCCTCGCTAGTTTTGGCGCAGGAATGCTTGAACCTACAACAGAAGCATATTTTTTTGATACAATAACAAAAGAGCAAAGGGATAAATTTTATGGACCATATAACACTACTATAAACTTAAATGCTTTTATGGGAAGAGTATTTGCTGCAATATTACTTTTATTTTTACCATTTAAATTCATCTTTATTTTATTTGGAATAACTATGTTTTTATTTGCAATAGTATCTTCAAAAACTAAAGATATAATTGAAAGTAAAAAAAAGTATTCTTAATCAAAACCTTTTTAAGTAAACTTAATTACAAATAATTATGCCATTTAAAATAAATATATCAGATAAAGCTGGTAAAACATATCATCTAGAATCAGAAAGTGAAGAATTAGTTGGAAAAGAACTTCATAATAAAATAAATGGAAAAGATATATCACCTGATTTAAATGATTATGAATTTGAAATAACTGGTGCAAGTGATAATTCAGGATTTACTCTAATGAAAGATGTAGAAGGAATTGGATTAAAAAAAGTTTTATTAGGTTATGGCAAGGGAATGCACAAAAAACCAAAGGGAGATAAGAAGAAAAATAAAAAACCAAAAGGATTAAGATTAAGAAAAACAGTAAGAGGTAAAATTATTTCACAAGCAGTTTCACAGATTAATCTTAAAGTTATTAAAGATGGTTCAAAAAAACTAAATGATATTTTTCCTGACCAAAATAAACCAAAAGAAGAAGTTAAAAAAGTGTAATCATTTCTTTTAAGTAGTAACACAATAGAAAGGTTTATAAAGTATTATTTTTAATTAAGATTGATTAAAATGAAATATCATGATTTAACATCTCCTCAACCACTATCTTGGAGAAATATATTCAGAAATTTTGCTATTGCTTCAATAGTAGTACCTCTTATATATTTTGGAGGATTAAAATTAGCAAGAGATATAGAGAAAAACAGACTAATAAATAATTCTATTGGAACAGAAATAGAAACAATAGTTAAAGGAGATACTTATGAGGGATTTGCAACAAAGCTAAGAACTTCTTGTCCCAAACTAATAAAAGAATCTAAAGGTGCGCTTGTTCATAAACTAAGAAAAATGAACCCTTATTCTCCAGAAAATTTACCAATAGGTGGAGAGATTAAACTTCCCAAATATTGTGAAAAATAATAATCTTTACTAATTAAAAATTCCTAAACCTAAACCTTTTTTAATAAACTTTTTCTAAATTTTATATGAATAAAGAACTTGAAGAATTAAACATAGGAATTGTTGGACATATTGACCATGGAAAAACAACTTTACTTAGTAAACTCACTGGAAAATTTACAGACACTCATTCAGAAGAATTAAAAAGAGGAATAACAATTAAGTTAGGATATGCAGATATGACAATTTACAAATGCAAAAAAGAATATACTATTCATAAAAATAAAGACTGTACTCCTCTTAGATATATTAGTTTTATTGATGCACCAGGACACGAAATGCTTATGGCAACAATGCTTAGTGGAGCTGCAATAATCGATGCTGCAATACTTGTAATTGCTGCAAACGAAGGAATAAAACCTCAAACAAAAGAACACTTTATGGCATTGCAGGCAAAAAAGATAAAAAACATAATTATAGTCCAAAGCAAAATAGACCTTGTAACAAAAGAAAAGGCTTTAGAAAATTATAAAGAAATTAAACAATTTATTAAAGGAACAATTGCAGAAAACTCTTCAATCATTCCAATCTCAGCACAACAGGGAGTAAACATTGAAAATATAATTGAAGAAATTTGTAACTTAGAAATTCCAAAAAAACAGACAAATATAGAACCAATTTTTCTAGTTGCAAGAAGTTTTGATATAAATAAACCAGGAACAAAAATAGATAAATTAAGTGGAGGAGTACTCGGTGGAATTTTAAAAAAAGGTAAATTAAAAGTTGGCGATGAAATTGAAATAAAACCAGGATTAAGTATGAAAAAAGCTCATCAGCAAATCTATCAAACTTTAGCAACAAAAATTCATTCTTTACATAAAGGAAATAAATCAGTAAAAGAGGTACTTCCAGGAGCAAGTATATCTATTGAAACAGAATTAGATCCATTCCTCACAAAAACAGATTCATTAACAGGATGTTTAATATCTAAAAAAGGATTTCTTCCAGAAATAAGTAATAATGTAAAAATAAAATCAGAGTTATTTAATGAGGTCTTAGGAATATCAGGTCATCAAAAAGTTGATTCCATAAAAGTAAAAGAAATGTTAATGTTAAGTGTTAATACAACAATAACAGTTGGATCAGTTGAAAAAATAAAAGATAATGAAATTGAATTATCTCTTAATATTCCTGTAGTTGCATTACAGGGAGATAATGTTGGGATTGCAAGGAACATTAATAATCATTGGAGATTAATTGGTTGGGGAGAGATTATTGGATAAATTTATAATCTCTTATTTTTTCTAATAATTTATGGTTATATATTCTCATTCAAGATTAAGTACATATGAACAATGTCCTTTAAAATTTAAAT
>CAZSNJ010000014.1:0-15049 GCA_964608525.1 Candidatus Woesearchaeota archaeon
ATATATTCTCATTCAAGATTAAGTACATATGAACAATGTCCTTTAAAATTTAAATACAGATACATTGATCAGATTATTCCAGAAGTTGGAGAGACAATTGAATCTCTTTTAGGAAAAGTCGTGCACGATACACTTGAATGGCTATATTTACTTGTAAAAAAAGGAAGAGTTCCAACAATTGATGAAATCATGATATATTATTCAACAAAATGGGAAAGAGACTATGACCCAAAAATAACAATTGTAAAAAAAGATTTAACAAATAAAGATTACTTCAATAAGGGGGTTAAATTTCTAATTGATTATTATATGAAACACAAACCTTTTAATGACAATACTCTCGAAGTTGAAAAAGGAATTGTAATTGAAATTGGAGATTATAAAATTCGCGGATTTATTGATCGGTTATCCCATAATTTAAAAAAAGATGAATATGAAATTCATGATTATAAAACTTCAAATAATTTGCCTACTCAAGAGAAAATAAATAAGGATCGTCAATTAGCATTATATTCAATTGCAATAAAAGAATTATTTGGATATGAAAAAAAGGTTTGTTTAATTTGGCATTATTTAGCGCATAATCAAAAAATTCATTCAAAAAGAACAAATGAAGAACTTGAACAATTAAAAAGAGATATAATAGAATTAATAAAAAAAATAGAATCAACAACAGATTTTTATCCAAATAAAACAGGTCTTTGCAGTTGGTGTGAGTATAAATCAATGTGTCCTCAATTTGGGGGAAAACCTATAGAAATACAAAAAGTATTATAAAATTAATCTAATAATAAAGGAACAAAAACATATTCTTCTTTAGTATATTCTTTCTTAATCTTACTTTTTATTTTCTTAATAATAATTAAAGGGCCACTTCTATATGGACAAACTAAAATCCCATTTTCTTTTAGATTAGTCTTTGCAAAATCTATAATTATATCTTTTTTTAAAATTCCAGCACTAAAAATTATTTTATCAAATTTTTCTTTTATTTTTCTAAAATCTTTATTTTTAATCTCTAGATTTTCTAAATTTAATTCCTTAATATTATCCCTAGAATTATTAATAAGATCTTTATGTATTTCTAAACTCAAGACTCTCCCAGGATTAACTATATATGAAATTAAACTTGCATTCCAACCACTGCCAGTTCCTATATCTAAGACACTATCTCCTTTTTTTAATTTTAATAGAGATATCATTCTTGCAACAGTACTTGGTTGTGAAATTGTCTGGCCCTTTAAAATTGGCATTGCACTATCTAAATAAGCTTTATCTTTAGAATCATCTAAAACAAATCTAATTCTATCTATTTTATCTATTGCATCTAAAATCTTTTTATCTACTAAACCAAAAGGAGATAGGTAATTTCTAACACTCTTAATCATTTCTTTTTTATTCATTAAAATATAAGAATAAATAAATTAATAAAATCTTTGGAATATTAAATTTAAATAATTTAAGACCATTTCCTTTAGATATTAAATCTTTTCCCATATTTTTCACCAATCTTATAGAGAAAATCTGGATTAATTCCTATTGTATGGTGTTCTGCAACTTTTAAAATTAAATCTTTTTTCTCTCTTTTAATTCTAGCTAAATTAAAATTTCCAGCAGACATTAATTTTCCTTCACTTGAGAAGTATAATCTTTCAATATCTAGATTTACTTCTACATTAGGTCCTTCAAGAAAAGTACAAATTTCAAAACCCTTATTTATAGTTCTCCCAAGAGAAGTTTCCAATTCACAATAGATATCCTCACCAACTTTTAAATTTCTTGCAGTAACAAATCTTTCAAAGAATTCTTCTGAAAAATTAAATAACTTCTTATTATTTAAGTCATCTAAACTATTAACAAAATTCTTTAAGATATAAATCCTGTTTTCTGATTTATGGAATTTCTTATTATCCAAAGTCATTTAAAAAAAGAATTAAGGTACTTTTTAAGGATTTATATAATTAAAATATTCTTACAAAAACTATAAGTCTTCAGCATTTGCATCTTGAACCTTTACAAGATCAGTAACAGTATCTCCATGTCCAAGCTTAACTATTCTAACACCTTGAGCGGCTCTACCCATTACTCTAATATTTTTAAGAGATGTTCTGATAACAATTCCTTTTGCAGTTGTAATTATTATATTATCAGCATTATTAACAGACACTGTTGTTACAACTTTTCCAGTTTTCTCTGTTACCTTTAAATTAATTACTCCTTTTCCTGCACGAGCTGTTTTTCGATATTCATTAATTGCTGTTCTTTTTCCATAACTTTTTTCAGTTATTGTTAAAACTGCTTGAGTATCTAAAATCTCTAAACTTACAACTTCATCTCCACTTCTAAGTTTTATTCCAGTAACACCATAACTTGCTCTTCCCATCTCACGAATATCATCACTATTAAATCTAATTGCCTGGCCTTTTTTTGTTGCAAGTAGTATATCTTGGCCTTTTTTTACAACTTCAACACCAATTAAAAAATCTGAATTATCTTGAGGTAGATTAATTGCTCTCACACCAGATGCTCTGGGTTTTGAAAAATTACTTAGTGAAATCTTTTTAACATGTCCCTTTTTTGTTGCCATAACTAATGAATCATCAAAATTCTTAACTGAGATAACATTTGTAATATATTCATTTTTTAAACTAAGCATATTAATTATTGCTTTACCTTTACTATATCTTTCAGCTGCAGGGATATCATAAGCTTTTAACCATAAAACCCTTCCACGTGTTGTAAAAAACATTAAATAATCATGTGTTGAACAAGTAATAAGTTGTTTTACAAAATCTCCTGTTGCAAGATTACTTCCAATAACGCCTTTTCCTCCTCTTTTTTGTTCTCTATAGGTTTGGATATCCATTCTTTTACAATATCCTTTTTCAGTAATTGTTACAACAACTTCTTTTTTCTGAACTAAATCTTTTTCAGAAATTTCAGAAATTCTTTGTAATACTTGAGTTTTTCGAACATCCCCATATTTTTTCTTTAACTCATTAACTTCCTTCATAATTATATGTAAAACTTCTTTAATGTCTTTTAAAATCTTTTCAAGTTCAGAAATTCTTTGTTTTAAATCTTCATGTTCTTTTTTCAACTTATCTCTTTCAAGTGTTGTTAATTGTTGTAATTTTGTTTCAAGAACTGCTTGAGATTGTTTTTTATTTAATTTAAATTTTTTAATTAAAGTTTCAGTTGCTTCTTGCGCATTCTTTGATTTTTTAATAGTAGAGATAACATCATCAATATTTTTTAGTGCAATTATTAATCCTTCAACTATTTCTTGTCTTTCATATGCTTTTTTTAATTCAAATTTTGTTCTATTGGTTATTATTATCTTTCTATGTCTAACATATTCTTCAAGTACATTTTTAAGATTCAAAATTTTTGGTTCTTCACCAACTAAAGCTAAAAAATTAACATTAAATGAATCTTGCAATCTTGTATATTTATACAAAGCATTTATTACAAATTTAGAACTTGTTCCTTTTTTTAATTCAATTACAACTCTTATTTTTCCTTTTGAGGATTCATCTCTTAAATCACTTATATCTTTAAGTTTTTTAATCTGTACCAAATTTGCAATTTGAGTAACTAAATTAGATTTATTAAGCATATAAGGAATTTCTGTAATTACAACTAATTCTTTATTTTTGATTGTTTCTGTTATTACTTTTCCCCTCATTATTAGTCTTCCTCTTCCTGTTTTATATAATTCTAACATATCTCCTTGAACAATTCCTCTTGTTGGAAAATCAGGTCCTGTAACAATTTTAGAAAGTTCATCGATTGTTATACTTGGTTTTTTAATATAACTAATAATTGCATCACAAACTTCTGTTAGATTATGTGGAGGAATATTTGTTGCCATTCCAACTGCAATTCCTGTTGCACCATTTAACATTAATGTTGGAAGTTTTCCCGGAAGTAATTTAGGTTCTTTTAAGGAGTTATCAAAATTTGGATTAAATTTTACTGTTTCTTTATCAATATCTTCAATAAGTTCTGTTGAAATATTTGTAAGTTTTGCTTCTGTATATCTATAAGCTGCGGGAGGATCTCCGTCAATTGATCCAAAATTTCCTTGACCAAATACTAAAGGATATCTTAAAGAAAAATCTTGAGCCATACGAACCATTGCATCATAAACAGCAGTATCTCCATGTGGATGAAACTTACCTATCACATCTCCTACAATTCTTGCACTTTTTTTTGTTTGAGAATTTGGCTTTAATCCCATAGAATTCATTGCATATAAAATTCTTCTTTGAACTGGTTTTAATCCATCTTCAATACTTGGAATAGCACGTGAAACAATAACTGACATTGCATAATCTAGATATGCTTTTCTCATTTCTTCTGAAATTTCAGTATTGAGTATTCCTTTAGTCATTTCATTATTATTTTCTTCTTTCATCTTAACTTATTTCTTCTCCTTTCTCATCCAAATGTTTCATGAACTCTTCTTCAGTTAATTCTTCTTCTTTTATGTCTCTTCCTTTCCATTTACACTTATGACATTCCCAAACTCCATTTTCTCCGATAACCACTCCTACATCTTCATTACTACATTTTGGACATTTTCTTATTTTGAAAGTTTTTTCTTTTTTTGTTTTCATTCTAAGTTATGAATTTCTCCTGAACAATTATATTTTGAACATGCTCTTAAAGAACTTGTAACATCATTTCCTTTCCTACAAAATTTATCACCTAATTCATATCCTTCAAAGCATTTGATTCTCTCTTTTTCTAGACAATCACAATTTTCAACTAAGAACTCTTCATAAATAATTTGTTCTTTAATTGCATTAGCAACTGAAACATTCTTTGCAAAAATTACTACAAAACTAATTATAATTAGAATTGCAATTATCAAAATAATATTTTTTATTTTCATTTTAAATACTTCTCTATATTTTCTTTCTCATTAATTTGTTGCCTTTCATTTGCATAATCACATGTTTCTTTACAATAAGGTTTTTTATAATCTACACAATAACTTGTATGATTCTCAGGTCTACATCTTCTCTCATTATTAATTTTTTGCAAATCTATTTTGTTAAGCATTTTCTAAACATCTAATTGAGCCTCCTTTGCATTTTCTTGAATAAATTGTTTTCTTGATTGTACATCATCTCCCATTAACATTGAAAAAATCCTATCAGCTTCAACAGCATCTTCAATAAATATCTTTTTAAGTTTTCTTGTTTTTGGACTCATTGTTGTATCCCATAACTGAGTTGCACTCATCTCACCCAATCCTTTAAATCTTGTAACATTAGTTGCCCCTAACTTCTCAACAGTTTTTTTAAGTTCTTCGTCAGAATAAACATAATAATCTTTTTTCTTTCTAATCCTAAATAATGGTGGCATTGCAGAATAGATATTTCCATTTTCAATTAAATGGGGCATAAATCTAAAAAAGAACGTTAATAATAATGTTTTAATATGTTCTCCGTCCACATCTGCATCTGTATTATGACAACAAAGACCTCCAAATCCTGCTATAAAATTTTCATCTTCTTTAACTGAAAAATCATAAACTTGTCTATTAGTTGATTTTACTTCTTCTATAGCACGAACATCAAGAGCAATTAAATCCTCTGATATCAATTCAAATTTTCTATTAATTGACTTAAACTTCGAATTTAATTTTTTGTTAAGATAATATGCATTTCTATGATCTTTCCACACTTTTTTTAAATAAATTAAATCTTTTCTTGAAGTTATTGTTATTGTGTATGCTAGATTCTTTGATACGATTTTCCCATTTGATCTTGGTTCTTTTACATTCATTCCAGCAATAATATTATGAGATAAGAATAGATAGATAAGTTGATTTGCCATATCTTTAGAAGTAGTGGTAAAAGAAATTCCATTCTTACTTATTGTCCCATCTCCTAGAAAATACATTCTTAAAAATTCTAATTGCATCTCTTTATTAATATTAAAAATAAGATCAGGTATCTTTTTTGTAGATGATGAAAATTTTGAAGAATTAAATAATTTGTGCCAAAATAATGATGCTGCTCTATTTACTAATTTTAATTCACTACAACGATTTTTGTACACTGATAATTTAGCATCTAAACCAAATATATCTTTAAATGATGAATTAAGTTCATTAACAAGAACATGGTTGTTATTTCCAATTGCAAGCCTTACTCCGTTTCTTAGAGAACAAGAGCCTTCTGCCATCCAAAAACCTACTAATTTAATTAAAGAATTATTTATATGAATAAACCTCTTTATTCCATGAGTCTTATAATGTGTTGGACAGATTTTTACATTTTCGCTTATATTGGAAAGATTCTCTTTTTGAACCTGAGAAAGTTCGATATAATCTTTCACTTTATTCCTTCCTGAATTTTTATATTGGTTCTCCCATATATTGTCTAAACGAGATTTGGCAATTTGAACCTGAGAAAGAACTTGATTACTATTAATATTCAAAACATTCAAATATTTATTAAAATTTTCAAAACTTGGTTTTGATTTCCCCTTTTCCCAATCATAATAAACACAAGGTTGTTTTACTCCTAATTTTTTACATAAAAATTTTTGGGAGAGTTTTTTACTTTTTCTTTTTCTAATTAGTTTTTCTCTTAATTCTTTTGAAATTATTACTCTTTTATCTGTAAGTTCATGTTTTTTCCCATATCTTAATTTTATTTTTGTTTTTATTAATTCCTCTATGGATTCTCCTCTAATATATATTTTTTCTTTTTTACCCAATAATAAAGAAAGAACATCTATCTTAGATAGGGGATTATAATTGTAAAGAGGTAAACTTTTTGGAGCAATTATTTTATCTCCTTTCTTAATTTTATTACCTTTTTTTAATTTTACTTTACCATTTTCAAATACAAAAACACTATGGGATGAGGTAACTTTTACATTTCTACCATAAGAAGTTTTTATTTCATAAAGTTCATCTTGTATGGGGTGTTTAATAACAGCTTTTATTGGTTTGAACTGGGTTTTTCTCGTTTTAAGACTAAAGCACAACACTTGATATTCAGAAATATTGATTCTTTTTTCTATTGATTCGTCTATAAATTCTCCAATTTTTACAAAAGAAATTTTTCCAGAAGGAAATTTAATAAATGTTGCTTCTTCGCCATCCACACTCATAATTATTATCTTCCCATATCTTAATTTTTCTAGATTGAAGTTCTCACCAACTCCTGTTCCAATTGCAGTTATTAAATTTGTAATCTCTTCACTAGATAAAGCTCTTGTAGGACTTGATTTTTCTACATTTAATATTTTTCCTTTTAATGGAAGTACTGCTTGATTTTCTCTATTACGTGCCATACGCCCCGACCCTCCAGCACTTTCTCCTTCAACAATATAAATTTCAGTATCATCTGACTTTTTAGAAGAACAATCAGAAAGTTTTCCAGGCAATCCCCCCAGAGAAAATGCATTTTTTCTCCTAACTAGATCCTTAGCCTTTTTTGCAGCGAGTCTTGCTTTTGCAGCATCAACTGCTTTTGATATAATTTTTCTTGCAATTGTAGGATTTTCTTCAAAAAATTCTGATAAAGCAGAAGTTACAATTGAATCAACAAATCCTTTAACTTCACTATTTCCTAATTTAGTCTTTGTTTGCCCTTCAAATTGAGGGTCAGGAAGTTTAATACTAATAATTGACGTTAATCCCTCACGAACATCATCTCCAGAAAGACCTTCACCTTTCCCATTTTTGATAATTCCTTTTTTTCTCACATAATCATTAATTACTCTTGTTAAGGCTGTTTTAAAACCAGAAACATGTGTTCCTCCTTCAACAGTATTAATAGTATTAACAAAACCAAAAATATTTTCTTGATATCCACTATTATACTGAATAGAAATTTCAATAATATTACTATTCATTTCTCTTTTAAAATAAATTGGTTTATGCATAACTTCTTTTGATTTATTTACCCATTTTACAAATTCAATTAAACCACCTGATGCAAAAAATTCTTCTTTTTTATTTTTTATTTCATCGTTTAAATTTATTTTTAATCCTGCATTTAAAAAAGCTATTTCTCTAAATCTTGTTTCAAGAACCTTATAATCAAATTTCAATGTAGAAAAAATTTCATCATCAGGAAAAAATATAACTTTTGTTCCAGTATTATTTTTATCACACTTTCCAATAACAGATAATTTTGTTTTAGCTTTCCCTCTTGAGTATTCTTGTTTGTAGATTTTTCCTCCTCTTTTTATTTCAATTATTAATTTTTTTGATAAAGCATTAACAACTGAAATTCCAACTCCATGTAATCCTCCAGAAATCATATATGTTTTTTTGTCAAACTTTCCTCCTGCATGTAATTTAGTTAAAGCAACTTCTACAGCAGGAATTTTATATTGAGGATGAATATCAACTGGAATTCCACGTCCATCATCTTCTATTGTTGCAGAACCATCTTTGTTTATTGTTACATTTATTTTAGTACAATGTCCTGCAAGAGCTTCATCAACAGAATTATCAACAGCTTCATATATTAAATGATGAAGTCCATCTTTACTTGTTGAACCTATATACATTGAAGCTCTCTTTCTAACTCCTTCAAGTCCTTCAAGAACTTTTATATGTGTTGCATCGTATTTTCCTGACATTTTCAATAATTCTTTTATATTTTTATTAAATTTAGGACGAGAAAATTCCTAATCTATTAAATTAAAATCAGGTTAGTTTATAAAGCTTTCTGCAGTTTTACCGACGATAAAATTGAAAAATAGAATAATTCATCATACTATTGTTAATATTTTAGATCCTATTTATGAAAAGATTTTTGTAGATAATAATTATGCAAATAGAATTAATAAAGGATCAATTGCAGCACTAAAAAAATTTGATACTTTTAAAAGAAAAATAAGTAAAAATGGAATATTAGTTCCTTATGCATTTAACAACAATATGGTTAAAGGATATATTCTTAAGGCAGATATAAGAAAATTCTTTGATTCAATTGAACAAAAAAGACTTATTGAAATTCTAAAAAGGAAAATCAGAGATGAAAAAGTTATATGGCTTATAATCAAAATATTAAAAAATTTTGATAATAAGAAAGTTGGAATGCCTTTAGGAAATATGACTTCCCAGTTTTTTGCTAATGTTTATCTAAATGATTTAGATTATTTCGTTAAGCATAGATTAAAGATGAAATATTATATTAGATATGTTGATGATTTTGTTATTTTGCATGAAAATAAAGAAAAATTAGAAGAATGTAAAGATAAAATCAATAAATATCTTAAACATTTAAAATTAGAATTACATCCAGATAAATCAAAAATCTTTTCAATATATAAGGGAGTTGATTTTTTAGGATTTAAGATATTTTATTTTTATAAATTAGTCAGGAAAAGAAATGTGTCTTATTTTAATAGAAAATTAGATGAATTTATTGAAAAATATAAAACAAATGAAATAACTAAAGAAAAATTTATGGAGAGTGTTAGAGGATGGTTTGCATATATTATGTGGGGAGATACTTATAAATTGAGAAAAAATATTCTTAGAAATATTAGTCGATCTATTAAATTATGTTTTTTTCTCTTTTTTACTCTTCTTTTCTTTACTAATCCATCTAACTTTTCTACGCTTCATTTTCATATTTTTTCTGCACTTTGAAGAACATAAATAATTAATAGTTCCATCATTTTTAACAAGAGTTAATCCTCTGGGAACATCATATTCTTTTTTGCAATAAACACATTTTGGCATATTAAGTATAAGCTCCTTTTGTTACTTTTGATTTAATTCTTCTTGCTTCAATTTCAGTTTCTCTAAGCATTAAAATATCTCCAACCCTAATTGGTCCTTTAACATTTCTTCTCATTGATCTTCCTTTATCTCTTCCTTCTTGAACTAAACATTTAACTTGAGTAATTTCCCCACGAAATCCAGTTCTTCCAATAAGTTCTTCTACAACTGCTGGAACAACTTCTCCTAGAATTCTATCTTTCCCTTTAGTTGATTGTGATTTTGTTTGTCCTTGTTTTTGCGGTTTCATTTTAAGAATTATTTCAAAGAAGCAATTTCATCTTTAGTTTCTCCTTCTTCAATTATTACAACTGATGAAGTTGCGACAGGAAGACCTACTGCAATTCCTAATTTTTGTTTCTTATCAACTTCCTTATAAGGAACTCCTTTTTCTTTGCATAATAAAGGAATATGTTGAACAATTTCTTTTGGTTCTACATCACTAGCATATGCAACAAACTTTGCAGTTCCCCTTTCAATTGCTTTTGTAACTTCGTTTGTTCCTTTTTCTACTTTCCCTGTTTTTCTTGCTTTTTCAATTAAATTATAGGTGTCCATTTTAGTGATTTAAACAAAAGTAAGAATAATTTCCTCACTTTCGTTCATTGGATATAATTAGAATAAAAAAATTAGTTTATAAAACTTTCTTAACTAGGCAAAAATATAAATCCTTTTAAATGAAAGATATATGAAAAATGTATGAAGGAGATAATAAATAGTCTTAAGAGTAATATTCTTGGAAGTGTTGAAAGACTTCGTAAATATGCAATGGATTCATGCTATTTTGAAGACCTTTTATCAGAAGCTATGATGTCTTTATATAAAAGTCTCCCAAATGGAAAAGAAAATTATGGCTCAGATAAAAAAATTGGATGGCTTTATCTTAATAGATTTAATGACTCAGAGAACAGGAATGTATGTGTTGAATACTGTCCTTCTGAAAAAATGATAGAAGAGGTTAATTATCTTCAAAGTATAATTGGAACAATAGTTCTTGAGAAAAAAGAGTTCCATAGAGAGGGTAATAATCCCCTTCCCAGAACTTTAGAAGAAGATACTAAAAAAGTAATGGATATGTTAGGACTAAAATATATATCTAATTCCTTATAAAAAAATTAATTCTTAATATAAATTTTTTATTACAGCTCTAAAGGATATGGACTTCCAAAATCAACTGATATTTCTTCATAATCTTTACAAAAAGTAATCTTTGCTGGATCTTTTATTATTTCTTTTCTTTTATCTTTTGAGCCAATATTACACTTTGAAATATTATTACATCTATACACTTCACAAGGATCTAAACCTTTTTTATAAATCTTTAATAAATATTCTTCATCAAATTTATCTTCTTTCATAAAATCTTATAAAAAACTAAATTTATAATGATTTATATTATAGAAAATCTATTTCCAACTAACTTTCACTTCATCCGTTCTTTGTCTTGGTTTTATATCAACTTTATCTAATTCTTTATAAGAAAATTTAATTCCTGATTTAAACATTATTTCCCATAAAAAAGCAATCATTAACGTATTAGGGAAACATTTAAATATTATTGTAGACTAATAATACTATGACTGCACAACGTGATTTTGAGCTAAATGTAGATATGTTTTACCTTATAGAAACCTTAAAAGTAGAAAGCTATTGGTCAAAAGATAATTTCACATTAACACTTCAAAATAAGGATATTCCTTTATTAAACAATATAGAAAGAATAGTCAAAAATTTAGGATTAAACATATCAAAAAGAATTCTATTAAAAATTAGATTAAAAGAAAACACAAAAAAAGAAGAAGTAAAGTTATATTGGAAAAATAAAAAATTGAACTTCCACATTGAGAAAAGTCCCTTTGATAAAAATAAAGTCAAAGCTGTTACTAGTTTACCATATGAGAAAAATTATAATATAATAATAACTTATAAAAATAAAAAAATCCCAATAGAGGTAAAATGTTTAAAAGAAAAAATAATCTATGATAGTGAAATAGATTGTTGGTTATACAAAGATTTAAGATTTCCAACAAAAAGATTATTAGAATTCTTAGATAAGCATTGTGGAAGTAATAAAATTTTACAAATTGAAAAATCTCTTCTTGATGCAGATAAAAAATCAATAATGTCTGCGTTTAGTGCATTAATTGATTGTGAAGGTTCTATAGATTGGTATGGCTTTAAAAGGATAATTAGAATTAGAATGAGAGATAAAAATTATCTTAAACAATGGTCTAGTTTATTAAAAAAATATGATATATATAATTATTTTAGAAAAAATAAAAAGGATTGGGAAATAAATATCGCCGGATGGGAAGATTTTGATAAATTAGAAAAGATGGGTTTTAGATTAATTCATTCTAAAAAAGCAAATAAATGGAAAAGGATGATGAAAGGATTTAAAAGAAATCAAATATCAAGAGGAACCTATCAAGAATTTTATATAAAAAAATTAGAAGAAATAAACAGAAAAATAACATCTAAGGAATTTGCAGAATACATTGGAAAAAGTAAAAGAGTTGTTAATCACTATTTATCAAAATTAGAAAGAGAAGGACTAATATCTCGTGATAAAGGAAGTTGGCCTTATTTATATTTTATTTCGACATCATCAGTACGTTGACGTGGTAGAATATCTGTAATATCAATATCTTTTACATCAATATAATCTCCATTATTAAATAATATTTCTCCAGTGTATGCTATCATAGCGCCGTTATCTTGCAGAAGAGAATTATCAGGACAAAAAAACTTTGCTTTTCTTTCCTTGCACATTATTTTGCACATTTCTTGCAATCTTGAATTACATGCAACTCCACCTCCTAAGAGTAATTCATTTTTTCCTGTATGAGCTAAAGCTCTTTCAGCTGTTTCAACAAGCATTGCAAAAATAGTTTCCTGCATAGAATAAGCTAAATCATTTGTAGAATATTTTTTAGATTCTACTTTTTGTTTTAAGTTAGTTAAAATTCCAGAGAGTGTTATATCCATTCCTTTAACCTTATAAGGTAACTCAATATAATGCTCTCCTTTTTCTGCAAGTTTTTGTATTGTTGGTCCTCCTGGAAAACCAATTCCTAAATATCTTGCAAAATTATCTATGAAATTTCCAACACCTATATCAAGTGTCTCGCCAAAAATTCTATATTTGCCTTCCTCATAAGCAATTATCTGGGTATTAGCACCTGAAACATAAAGCATTACAGGATTTTTAGCGCCTGTTAATTTTCCAATTTCAAGATGAGCTATACAGTGGTTTACTGGAACAATTGATTTTTTTAATTTAGTTGTAAGTTCTTTTGCAAACTTCATTCCCTCAAGTAAACATGGTGCAAGTCCCGGTCCTTGTGAAAAAGAGATAACATCAATATCTCCTTCTTTAATTGAAGCTTCATCTAATGCCTCAAAATAAATTTCATTTTTATTCTCTTGATGGTGTTTTGCAGATTCCATTGGAATAATCCCTCCAGATTCTGTTGTATATGTTCTTTTAATATTAGATAGAACTTTTCCATCTTTAACTATTCCTATTCCAAATGTATGTGCTGTTGATTCAATTCCTAAACAAATCATAAAATAAAAATATAGAACTAGTATATAAAATTAATTAAAAAAATAAATTAAGAGTAATTATCTTCTTTTTTTCTTCTTAGCTGCTTTTTTCTTAGCTTTTTTCTTTTTCTTTTTTCCACCACGAGCCATCTTAGCTTCGCAGACGTTTCCCTTACCATCTACATAATAAAGAAATCCAGATTTTCTTTTAACAATATTTTTTGCAATAACTTTTCCCATTTTTTTACCTCCTTTTTTAATTATTATTTAATATTAAATTAACTTCTATATTTAAATCTTTCCTTTCCCGACGAAGAAATCAATAATCCTCTTATTCTTGCTATTTAGAGGCACTTCAATTAATTTTAAATATGGTTTTCTAGGTCTAACTATAAAGCTAAATGGTTTTACTATTTTCCACTCTATTACTCTATTATTCTTATCTAACCAAACAGCTAAAAAATCAAAAGATACAAAATAAGAGTGAATTGACATTTTAGTATCCTTATTAAATTCAAATAATAAATTTTCATTTGTTTTAGATTTAAACATTAATCCAATTACTTTACCAAATGAAGAAAGTTTTTTAACAGATATGTTAATTTTCTTATTTTTATAGTAAATATCCATTTAAATATTAAAATACTGTAATTAATAAAGTTTTTATATTGATTTTAATTAGATATATAAAAGAATGGCATTAGATATTTTATCACTTTTAGCCTCTGGTGGAATGTTTTCTATATTAATTATACTAGCAGTAAGCATAATAATTATATTAACAATAATTGAACTCGTTCTTAAAAGACAGATAAATTTAAAGAATCAACAAAAAGAAGATCCTTATAAAAGAAGAATTAAAACTTTAAAACTCCTAGAAGGAGATTATGATAAAAAATTAAGAAATATTAATATTCTTACTAGAGAATTCTTTCAGGAAACTTTCAATGTTAATAAAAACTTATCATATTATCAAATTTTAGATATATTTAAAGAAAAAAATAAGTTTAAGATAGTAGAATTCTGCCAAAAAATGCTCCATACATTATATTCTGGGAAGAAATTAAGCAATATAGAATTAAATAGTATCATAAAACGATTAGATATAATAATTAGTGAAGAAAGAGAGATTTTTCCTAGAAAAATAGAAAAAAAACAGATTAAAATAAAACATGATATTACCATAATAAAATTAATAGAAAAAATAAGAAGATATATTCATAAAACAGGAATAGAATGGGAAAAAAAAAGAATCAGAAAAGAGGAGAAATTAATAAGGGAAAAAGAAAAGAAAAGAAGGGAAAAAGAAGATGAAGAAAAAGAGGCTAAAAGAAAGGAACTTGAAAAAAAGGAAAAAGAAGATGAAGAAAAAGAAAAAGGAAGGAAGGAAAGAGAAAATTATTATATAATAAAGACTAAAAATTTAAAAGAATCAAGAGATATTTATTCTAAAAAGTTAAATGATATTAACATTCTTGCTAGAGAATTCTTTCAGGAAACTTTTAATATAGATAAACAACAATCTTATTTAGTAATCTTAGAAAAATTTAAAGGAAAAAATAAACCAAAAATAATTGAATTTTCTCAAAAAATGCCTGGAGCATTATATTCTGGAGATAGATTAGATAAAGAAAAATTAGACAATCTTATGAATTTATTAGATGGAATAATTCATGATGAAAAAAGAATTTTAATTAAAAGGAGATTAGATAGGCAAGCAATTACTATAAG
>CAZSNJ010000015.1:0-14992 GCA_964608525.1 Candidatus Woesearchaeota archaeon
ATTCATACAAACACTCTCAAGATTTATGGTTAACACAAGGGAATTATAATTATTTTATAAAATGTGTTGATTTAGGAGGAAATACAGACACTAAAAAAGTTAGTTTTAATGTTGAAACAGATAGAGGTGCACCAATAGTTGCAAGAGCTTATCATGAAGAAACACATTTAAAACTAGTAACAAATGAAGAAGCAAAATGTGTTTATGATACTAAAAACTGTAATTATTTATTTGATGAAGGTGTAAGTTTAAAAGTTATTGATAAAGTAAATCACTTTGTTGATTGGGATACTAAAAAGAAATTATATGTAAAATGTAAGGATAAGTATGATAATCAACCTAGTCCTAGTCAATGCAGTATAGTTGCAAAGGCTTTTAAGAATAGAAAGAAATCTTAATAGTATCTCTCCCCCTACATTTCTATTTTTAATTGTAAGGGGAAAAATTTAAATAGTCTTTTAAACTAAAAATTATATGGCTTATATTCATGTAAAAAAAATTGGAAATAAAAAATATTACACTCTCAGAATTTCTGTTAGAAAAAATAATAAAGTAATTACAAAAGATTTAATTAATCTAGGAGATAATATTTCAAAAATTGACATAAAAAAATTAGAAAAAAACTATTCGAAAGAAATAAGAAAATCTTATAACACAATAAAAAAATTCCTAGATTCAAATTATTACCTAGAAAAAGCAAAAAAACTAAAACTCAAAAAAAATATTTATTTTTCAAAAGAACAATTAATTGAAATAAAAGCAATACAATTACACTTTAAATCCAAATTCCTTAAATCAGATAAACTAACTCAAAAACAAGCATTTGAAAATTTTGTGATTAATTTTGCTGTAAACAGCACATCTATTGAAGGAAATACAATAACTCTTAAAGAAGCAAACAAGCTATTCAAACAAGATATTATTCCAAAAGATAGAACATTAAGAGAAGTCTATGACTTAACTAATACTAAAAAAGTTTTAGATTACTTGAAAAAAAATAAACCTCAAATAAATTTAGAGTTAATAGAAAAAATACATGATATTCTCCTGGAAAACATTGATAAAAGAACAGGTTTTAGAAATCACGATATTAGAATATTTGGACAGCCATTTAAACCATCTCCTGCAAGATATGTAAAAACAGATATGAAATTGATTTTAAAATGGTATGAAAAAAATAAAGATAAACTTCATCCACTTGTACTTGTAACCTTATTTCATCATAAACTTGAAAATATTCACCCATTTTCAGATGGGAATGGAAGAACAGGAAGAGTTCTAATGAATCATATTCTTTTACTATTAAACTTTCCTCCGCTAGTAATCTCGAGCAGATTTAGAGATGAATATTTATCTTCAATTAACAAAGCAGATAAGTCATTAAAAAAAAGTTTAATAGATGTTGATTTAAAACATTACAAAGATTTAATTAATTTTGTTGTTTCACAATTTAAATTTTCTTATTGGGACACTTTTCTTATTTAGACATAAGAAAAAGATAAATATGATAATCAACCTAGTCCTAGTGCGTGTAGTATAATTGCAAAGGCATATAATAATAGAAAGAAATAAATTAATAGTCTATACATCTACCTAAAAGAGCAGGCACTCACTTCTCCAACATCAACAACAACATCAAAATTTTTATTAAATAAATCTTCCAAATTACCTTCTATAATTTCTTTCACACCAAAATTATAGAACTTCCCTTTTGTTGGAACCAATCTTATACTAAACATTTTATCTTTAAGTTTATTTAAAAGAATTGAACCTGCAGTGATGATGTTCTGTTCTTTAAAAAATATGGGATTTTTAGAAGCATGAATCTCTCCGAGAATTGCGAATGTCTTTTTATTACTTAAATTCTCAAGAATATTTTTTGCAATTCCTTTTTCCCTTTCTTCTTGAGTATCTTTATCTGGATCAATACAAAAGACTTTAATTTTCCGATTATATTTTTTATTTAATTCCTTAAGATTATTAATTAAATCTAAATATTCTCTGCTATTTCTACCATCTAGATTTGGTTCCTTAAAAAAATCATCAACTTTTCCTTGAAATTCTTCTGGGAATTCAAAACATAAATTAAAATCATTTTCTTTTGCATATTCTGAGAAAAAATCTGAAATCATTTTAGGGATTTCTCTTGTTCCATGAATTTCTCCAAAAATAATTAAATCCTTGTTTTTGACTTTATCAATTATTGTTTCAAACATTTTAATAAATTAGGTTTTCTGCAACAGACTTAGTTAAGTTATAGCCCGTTTTTAATTCTAACCATAACCACTGACCATTTGGATTTAATTCTAAGAAAATATCTTCGCCTTCTTTAGATCTAATAAAATCAAAAACTCCGAAATGTAATCCGTAATGTTTTAACATTTTAGAGCAAAAATCTTTAACGTATTCAGGAGATTTTATATGTTCATAAGGCACATTTTCAAAATCATATTTTCTAAAATCTACTTTAGATAATTCTGATTGTTGAGAGTAGATTGCAATTGCATCATGGGTTATATCTGTTGCAACAATTCTTACTTCAAAGTCCTTATCAATATACCTTTGAAAAAAACAAGGATGAGAAGAGATTAATTCAGCATTCTCCATATCTTTAGAAGAAACCCTATTAGTATAAACTGTTAAATGCTCTCCTTCAGGAGATTCAACAATTGCACCCTTATGTAATTTAAAACAAATATCTCCGTTATGTTTTTCATAAAACTTTCTTGCCTCTCCAGGATTGTTTGTAACAAGTGTGTCTGGAACAACAATTTCTTCCCAAAATTCATTAGCAAACTTTATTTGATCAATTTTATTATTTGCATAGGAATGATTTTGTGGCCTATTAACAACTCTTCCTTTGTGAGACATAAGTAATCCATCCCATGCTTTTTCAGATTCTTCAAAAATAATATCATTTAAACTTCTCGGCAACCCTTTTCTTACATCTGGATTCATAACTCTTCTGTTCCAAATATTCCAAGAAGAATCAAGAGAGATTATTTTATTACCAATCCCAATTTTATAAATACCTTTCTCAGAATTAAAGGATAATGAATAGTTTTTTATTAAATTTTCAGTATTCACTCTAAATAATTCCACTCCCTTAGAAGAAAGATATTTTCCTACTGAATCAGCATGTGCATCTTCCCCATAAGTTAACATCAAGACTCTCTTCTCCATATTAAAAACCTAATTTAAAAGTCGTCAACAGTGGGGATACCTCTAAAGGTGCAACAAGTTACAGATATGCTTTCTAAATCAATACCATTTTCTGACACTCCTGCTAAGACAGGTCTTTCCAAATACTGCTGTGCAAAAGACACTTGATCAATCTCTCCTGTTCCTTTTTCATATGGTCTTTTGGTTTTATATTCCATAAAAAAATCAACAATTCCAAACTATTTAAGTTTTATTGTTCTTTTTTACATCTAATAAATAAAACTTTATAAGTTAAAAGTTTCTACTCTATTTATGAAAAGAGGTCAAATGAAATTATCTTTTGGGATGATTTTCTCAATTATCTTAATTGTGATTTTTATTAGTTTTGCTTTTTATGCTATTTCTAAATTTTTAAATATCGGAGATACTGCACAAGTTGCAAGATTTACAAATAATTTACAAGTAGATATTGATAAAGTATGGAAAGGAAGTCAGGCATCACAAGAGCAAGTTTATTTTTTACCATCTAAAATAGAATTTATATGTTTTATAGATTATAATTCAAATAAAAGAGGGTCAAGAGATTTAATTTATAATGAATTAGAACAAACTTATTATGAATCTGAGAACCTATTTTTTTATCCAATAGGATCTGCACAAGGATTAAATGCTAAAGAGGTAAAACATATTAATCTTGAGAAAATAACTGAAAATAATAATCCTATGTGTTTTGAAAATATTAAAGGAAAAGTAAAAATAGTATTAAAGAAAGACTTTGGAGAAGCTTTAGTTAGTATTGGTAATTAAAAAGAGCGCCTGCAGGATTTAAAGCCTCATTAAAAACGGTGCTCAGCTTAATCTGTTAGGGCATTTTTACTTGTTGGTAGTACTTCCTGCTCAGGCAATAAATAAAAGTAGGAAAGAATTTAAATAATTTTCTAGATAGAAGAACTATATAACAAAATATAATAATCTTTAAAAAACTTTAATAATAATGAAGATTATATGAAATTAGCCAAACCAAAAAAAGTTCTTGGAAATAATTTTAAACAACTTAAAGAAAATGTGTACAATGGAAATCTAGGATATTGGTTAAAATATTCTTCTTCTCAACCAGTTGTTGTTGCAAAAAGAACATCAAAAAATAGTTTTAATGCCCCTTATTTATATCTTAATAAAACATTTCTAAGATCAGATGAAGTAAAGATATCACTTAAATTTTCTAATGGAAAATTACATTATAATGTTAATACTTTAAAAGGTCAAGAAATATACTC
Source organism: Candidatus Woesearchaeota archaeon (assembly GCA_964608525.1). Lineage (GTDB taxonomy): Archaea > Nanobdellota > Nanobdellia > Pacearchaeales > GW2011-AR1 > NP1466. The sequence continues at coordinate 4,440 of CAZSNJ010000015.1, forward strand.
TTCTTCATATGATTTAGAATCAAGAGTTTTAAAAGAAATTAAAAATTCTGAAGAATTTTTTATTAAATATCTTATTTCTTCTGATAATAATCAAAATAACAAACCATTGTTAATTTCAACAGCTCAAGGTCTGGCGTTTTCATTAGTTGACTGCAAAATTAAGAAGATAATTAATGGAGAATATATTGAAAGAACAGATGAAGAATTAACTAAGATCCAAGTAGGAGGAAAATATACAGCAAAAGAATTATCTATATTAAGAAAATGCAATATTGTAACAATTTATAAGACTTTAAAAGATAACAAAAAATTAATTAAAGATGATGGGCAAAAAAGATGTGCTAAATATTTTATAACTGAAGATAATATTTCACTTTTTGAAACTAAACTTAGTAAATTAGAAAAATCAATACAAAAAATAATAAGAACTATTGATAATGTCTCTGATATAAATGATGGAATATCTCCCAATAAATATTTTCTATTACCTCAACTTTTAGAGAAATCAAATAAATCCAAAGTTAATACAAAGTTAAAAAAAGCAATTAAAGAATATCCTGATAAGATAATTCAAATTGAAGGAATTTATGCAATTAAAGGGGATATTATAGAAGATATTGTAAGAAAAGGTATTAAAAAAAATGTGCAAATTAAAAGAAGAGGATTAAGTAGAGAAGATAATATTCCTAAAAATATTGGAGGGAAAGAAAATAAGCTTGAAAATTCTTTAAGAAAAAGAACGATATTTAAATCAACTGATAAAATTCCAAAAATAAATGAAAATGAAAATTATTCTAAAAAATATTTTTCACAAGTAGTATTAGGGATGAGCAGTACGCCTTCTACAAATTTTGCAAAAAAATTAATAGATGAGGGATATTTAACTTCAATTAAAGAGAAAGGGAAAAAACAAGATAAAATTACAGGAGAATCAATTATTTCATTTATTTCTAAATTTTCTTCTATTCAGGAAGGTGAACAAGGAATTGGATTGAAAAAAGATGGAAAGTTGGTTAATTTATTTGAATTGCAAAGACAATTAAAAATTGATGAAATGACTTTGTCACGAACAATGGAAGATCTAAATATAATCCCTAATACTAAGGGAGACTTGCCTCAAATTAAAAGTGAGGATGCAAACAGAATAATTAAATACCATGATAAATAATTATTCCTATGGAAAGAGAAGCAATCCATGGAATTAATAAAATTATTGTTGCTCTAGGAAATATTGATAGAACAACATTTTATTCTCTAGATAAATTAAAAAAACTTGGATTATATGATAGAAAATTAATACATCCTAACAATGGAGTTGTCTATAATAAAGATAAGAAAGTTTCTGGAGCTTCAGTAATAAAGAAATTTAAAGACAAATATAATATTCCATTTTATTTTTCTGAAAAATATTTTAACTTATTTACTCTTGTAGAAATCTTTCAAAATAAAGAAATAATAGAATATATATAAAAACAGCCGGGTTTGTTAAATAATGTAAAAATTAATGAATATGATGTTCCTGTTGTAGATATAAATGATTTTCATTGTCTTAAGAATTTTTTTAATAATAAACAAAAGTCTAAAAAGAATTCTGAATATGCAAAAAAGAAAATCTTGAATAGGGATGATGAGAACTTTATTGATAGAGATATAATTGGAATGAATTTACAAAAGATGTGTAACATTCCTCTTTTAAATTTTGCAAAAGAACAAGAACTAGGAAAGAGAAAAGATAAAGGAGATAAAATGGCCTTTAAGGAATTAGTTGATAGTAATTATAGACTAGTTATTTCAATAGCAAAAAAGTATGCTTATAGTACAAAACATTTGAAACTTTTAGATCTTATTCAAGAAGGAATTTTTGGATTAATAACAGCAACAGAAAAATTTGATTGGAAAAGAGGATATAAATTTTCTACATATGCTACCTGGTGGATTAGACAAAGTATAACTCGTGCTAAGAATAATTATGATAGAACTGTAAGAATGCCTGTTAATATGTGTGAAATTCAAAATAAAATTATAAAACATAATATTGAATTTATTGAAAAAAAAGAGAGACCTCCCTCTAATAAAGAAATCCATGAAGGAACAGGAATTGGTCTGAAAAAAATTAAAAATATAATGGATAATGAATACAAAGTAGAATTTTCACTACAAACACCAACATATGGAAAAGATAATGTTGAAGGTGGAGAATTAGGAGATTTTATTGAGAATAAAACTTCAACTGGAGGAACAAAAGATATAGAAAATTCAATATTAATAGATGTTGCAGATAAAGTTCTTAAAACACTTCCAAAAAAAGAAGAAGAAATTTTAAGAAGAAGAATGGGAATTTATAAAGATAAAGATAAACGTGGAAGAGAAGAAACTTTAGAGGAAATTGGAAAAAGTATGAAACTTACACGGGAAAGAATTAGACAAATAGAAGAAAAAGCTCTAAAAAAAATGAAAAATTTCTCAAGAAGAAAAGAATTAGAAGTATTTCTCTAAATTCTCAATAATAAAGGGGTTATTTTTAAATAAATTTATATTTTTCTATTAACATATTCAGATAATATTTTTTCAAGTTTTTGTTTATTTAGAGAATCATTATCTTCATATCCCATTCGCTCTCTTACAGAATAAAATCCTCCATGATATTTATGAATTGCATGAGATAAACTACTTTTTTTTAATTTATTCAATTCTCCTTGACTTGGAAAATTTCCTCCATTAGATTTTATAACTTCATTCATCTCTTTTTCAAAATTATCCCAGTTCTGCAAATATAGATAAGGTCTTCTTTTAGACTCATACCCCATTCTTTTTCTTACAGCAAAAACTCCTCCATAATTCTTAAAAACATTTGATAAATCGCTTCTCCCTGATTCTTCCAAATAAGTTTTAGTCGGAAAATTCCCATTATTTTTATATATAACTTCTTTTAATTCTCTGTAAAAATTATCTGGATTATCCCAATATCCTTTATGTTTTTGCCCTTCTTTATAACCCATTTTCTCTCTAACAGCATTAATTTTTCCATGATATTTTCTAATAGCCATCCCTAAACTACCTTTTTTCATGTCTTCTAATTCTTTATGACTCGGAAAATGACCAATTTCTTTTATAACACTCTTTAATTCTCTTTTAACATTTTCCAAGTTTTTCCAATATCCTTTTGATTTTCTTAACTCATTATAGCCCATTCTTTTTCTTATAAAATTTACTCCTCCATAAAAATTTATAGCAGTGTTTAAACCACTTTTTCTTAATCTTCTTAATTCTCCATCTGTTGGAAAGTTCCCTCCATTACCTTTTATAACTTTATTCATTTCTTTTTCAAAATTATTCCAATCTCTCAAATATCCATTTGGCACCCTTTTTAATTCATGACCCATTTTTTTTCTAACAGCAGGAAATCCTCCATGAGCGATAATGGCTGATGCTAGACTACCTTTCTTTAGTTTTCTTAACTCTTTAGAGATTGGAAAATATCCTACTTCATCTATAACTATTTTTAATTCTCTTTTAACATTTTTCCAATCTTCCCAATATCCCATTTGTTTAATTGACTCTTCATAACCCCTTTTTTCCCTAACAGTATGAAATCCTCCATGATATTTATTAATTGCATAAGCCAAACTACTTTTTTTTAATTTTATTAATTCATCTCCACTAGGAAAATGACCTAATTTATCTATTACTCTCTTTAATTCGTTTTCAAGATTGTCCCAATTCTGAAAATATCCCTTTGGTCTTCTTGTTTTCATATCTCCTCCTTAACATATTCAGATAATATTTTTTCAAGTTTTTGTTTATTTAGAGAATCATTATCTTCATAGTCCATTCTTTCTTTGATAACAAAAAGTCCTCCGTGATATTTCTGAATTGCATTAATTAAGCTACTTTTTTCTAATCTTATTAATTCTTTTTGTGTTGGAAAATGTCCTAATTTATCTATAACTGGTTTTAGTTCTCTTTCAACATTACTCCAATCTTTCCAATATCCATTAGGTTTTGTTTTCATTTTATTTTCCTCACTGATTGAACTATTCCATTTTTATCAACTTGATATTTTATTTTGGGTGTAAATTTCTGTTCTTCTAAAACTTCTGGAATTTTTTCTCTTTCTTTTTTAGATTGATTTGTATTTACAGCTTCTGGAGATCCTTTTTCAAACCAAAAATTTTCTGCACTAACTTCTGCAGGATTATCTTTTTTTCTTGCAAATATCAAATGAGTATTTGATAATTTATTTGCATAACTTTGTACAAAATGTTCTCCTTTTTCATTTTTTAATCTATTAAAGAATTCTTTTCCAACAAAAAATCCTTCATTTTTATTACTTAAAACTTGAAATCCGAGTTTTTCCATTCCTGAATAAAACCCCTTCATAAACCTCATATTTTTAACTATTAGTTCTATTAAACCATCTTGTTTTAATATTCTACTCGCTTCTAACAATGAACTTTTAACCTCTTCAGGACTATTTAAAAGAGAAATTGATTCATTATCAACCATATCAAATGTTTTATCTTTAAACATGCTATTCTTTCCAGTCATACATCCAAACATCTTATTAGGATTTTTTCCATGTTCTAACATTAGTTTAGAAGTATCACGATCAACAATAACAGGTAAACTAAAATTATATTGTTTAATAATTTCATTTAAATTTTGATAAGCATTATATAATAATGATGGTCCTGCTCCTTCTGATAAAACTTTTTTAGGAAAATTTATTTCTTTATTACTTGCTCTTTGTACTAAATTACATATCTTAGCCCTATGAATAACAGGAACAGCTAGATTATTCAAAGTTTTCATATAAAGCTCAACAAATTTTGGGTCATTCCAGCAATCAGGATCTTTTCCAATCCACTTCATTATTTCTTGAGCATCAGTAGTATTATAATCAAAATTACCGTTAGAAAAACTGCCTCCTGATTTTTTAATTCTTTTTTTTGTTTCAAAATCTATAATATCATTTATATCTGCATCTGTAACATCAATTGATTTTCCGCCAAGACCTCTTTTAATTAATTCTCCGAATCTTTTACCTTCTGTATCTTCCAAGAGATTCCACTCTTCCTCTGTTGGAGGCACACCATCCATAGCAGTTTTTGAGATAATTCTTTTTCTATTTACATAATCTTTATTAGGTTCATCTAAAGTATCTTTTGTTCTTAAATGATTAATAAAAACTTTCTTTTTCTGACCTTTTCTTAATTCACGCCATATAGCCTGTTCTTCTGTATCTGGAACATAACTTTCATCTAAGAAATATTCATGATTTGCTCCACTAAAATCCAAACTCTGTCCTCCAGTGTTTGTTGTACATAAAATTCCATCTAATCCATTTTTAAGTCCATCAACAATTTTTTCTCTTTCTTCTACTTTGATAGTCCCATCAATAACTCCTATATTCAAATCTTTTTTATATTTTCTTTTGAGTACTTCTTGTAAAATAATATCTAAAGATTTATCAAACTCTAATTTTTCATATTCAGAACTTATGCCCATCTCCTTGTATCTTTTCTGTAATTTTTCATGACCTTTTTCTGTCACTCCTTCTCTTAACATTGTAGAAAAAATAACAAATTTATCTTTACGTGCTACGGGTCCATCAGAAGCAGTTAATAATTCTTCTAATTTTTTATACTTAGAAGAATTTTTATAACTTACATCTCCTAATACTCCTGCTCTTTTTAGTATTTCTGGGTCAACTAATCTAGGGTCAAGTAATGCCTTTCTTGCTTGAGGTAGCCAACTACTAGGTCTAAATTCAATTATATGGTCATAAATCTTTCTTTGAATCGGGTCAAGTTCTATTTCATGTTCTATTTCTGACCAATCTAAATTTTCATTAATATCTTCCGCAGTTCTTCTAACTGATTTTTCATTAAAAAAAGTATAAAGAATTCTTGGAGAGTTTTGTATTAGTTCCATAAATTTTTCTGGATTTGGACAAATACTTGGATTAAGAAGATGGTATTGTATTGCAAAATCATTTAATCCATTAGATATGGGTGTAGCAGACATTGGAACAAAGTACTCTGCATTAAGAGCCAACATTCTTGCTGCTGCACTATGAGTAGGTTTACCTTTATTAGTTGTTTCTCTTAATGATTTAACTTTATGACTCTCATCAAATATAACATAATCTACTCCTTGTTCAATTAAAACATTAATAAATAATTTATTACTACCATTAATTTTTGTTATAAGCTGGTCATAATTTGTAACTATCCATTCTTTATTTTTTAGTTCTTTTATAAATTTTTTATCTTTCTTGTTGTTATTGATTATTATTGCATCTTGTTTTTCTCTAAGATATCTTTCTTTATCATTTCCAATTAATCCTTTTTTCCATGCTTTTTTTGCTTCATTTGGACAAACTACTATTACTCTTTTAAATTCTTTTCCTCGTTTTTTCATTTTTTCTTCTATTAATGGTTTAAGTAAAATACCAATTGCTGTTTTACCTGTACCCCCTCCGTCCCAAATACCAAATCTTTCTTCTTTTAGTGAATGATATACTCCAATTTTTTGATGTAATGATGGAAGTACTCCTTTTTCATTTGTTTCAGGATCTACAAAATCAGGGTTTACATCTTTAAGTTGAAAATCGAGATATCCTCTATAAGTGTCTGCTAATGTTTTATATGCAACTCTTATATCTTCATTTTTTTCATTAATAGCTAATTCTTCTAAAGTAGATAATGCAGCAGCCTCTCCATGTTTAAAAAAAGGAAATACCTCTCTTTCTGCTTTTTTTTGAATAAGAACTTTTAACATTCTTTGATATTTTTCATCTTCACTAGATTCTATTTTTGGTAAATTAATAAGTAAGTTTCTCAAATTAGAAGGGAAAAAGTTTTTTCTTGATACTGGTTTTAGTTTTTGATGTTCTGGTAATAAATAGCCTTTTTTTCTATTCATTCCAACATTTAAGACAACCTTGTATAAACTTTCTAGATTCTTATTAACTCTTTCTCTTACTTCAGGAACTAAACAAAATATCCCTGTTGCTATAAGATCACTATCTCTTATAGGATCGAAGTTTTCAAGAACTCCTAAGTAATCTTTATTCAATTGTTCTTTTTCTTTTTTAACTAACTCTTTTACTTTTCTATAAATTCTTTCAGCACCTTCATAAGTTAATTTAAAACTTCCATCTAACATTCCTTTTTCTTCAACTTTATTTATAAGATCTTGTGAAAGGTTTTGTCTTTTAGCTTCTTCTAATGCTAATGTAAGAGAATTTTTGCTATCCTTTAAAAAACGAGAAGCATAGCTATCTCCTTTTCTTACTCTATCTGCACAATAATTCTGAAAATTGTCATATTTGTCTTTATCTACCATATAAATTATTCTTTAGAAAGCTTTATAAATATTACCATATGTAACTATTATAAAATGACTGAAGTAATAATTTTACCAGAATATTCAACAAGAATTGATACTAAATTCTTTGCAAGAAATTCAAAAACAGTAGCTAAAGACCTTTTAGGTAGAACTCTTGTAAGAGAAATTCCTAATACAACTACACTATATGCCCGAATACAAGAAGTAGCTGCATATGAAGGGAGTCAAGAAGATTCAATGAGTAAGAGAGTATTATCTGCCCCGGGAACATTAATTGTAAGTACAAAATATGGAAAGAGATTATTAGATATTGCAACCTCTAAAATAGGCAAACCTTCTTGCATTACTTTAATTGCAGCTACAATTAGTGATAAAAGAGGAAAAAGTGAATTGGTACATGGTCCAGGCAATTTAACTAAGATCTTAGAAATTGACAAAAATTACAATGGTTTGCCAATTGAATTATCACCCTTATGGATAAGTGGAGAATCTATTAAAGAAGAAAAAATACTAAAAAGAAATCTATCGAATTTGCCTAAAAATTGTAAAGGTTATTTTTATTTTAGATAGTTTATTTTTATTAAATAATAAAAAAATGAATAAATAACATGAGTAAAATAACAAATCCCCAATTAAAGGAATTAGATAAAAAAACAGCAAAATTCTATAAACTTAGCCATAGGTATCTTAAAAATTTAGTTAATCTTTATGGAAGAGATGTATATAAGGCAGAATTATCAGATATATTGAAGAAAACTGATGGTATAACTCCTGAGACTGAATTTGATGAATTAGTTTTAAGGAATATTCAATCTAATTTACAATTAAATAATTTAACTTTAGATTATTTTACTGATCCTAACTTTTCTTTATCTGTTAGAGAATTTTTTGATAAAATAACGGGGAAAGGTTCTTATGAATTTTTAGAAGAAAGAGTAAAATCTCCGCCTTGGGAAAAAAGATGGAAAAATGTTGAAAGAACACAGGAAAGAAATTATACTAAAGTAAGTCCATTCACAGAAGAAGCGCAAACTATTGCAAAAACTTGGATTCCTAGAATAAAGGAAGATATTTTAACTTATGGTAAAGCAAAAAATTTATTGCCCAAAGATTTTGATATGACCCTTTTGTTACTTCCACCAAAAGAAGGGAGTGAATGGAGCAATTGGAATTCTATTACAAGAGTATTTAGTTTAGGTTCATATGGTTTTGATTTTTTTCATAGAGATAAGGAAGGAATAATTGCAATACCTACAGATGCTTATAGGGTAGCGTTTCATGAAGTTTTAGGACATGGGGCACACCAGATTCATTCAAGAGATATGCCTTTATCAACGAGATTCACAGAGGAAGTTGGAGGAATAACTCCAACAAAATCTATTACAGAAGGTGTTGCTATAAGTTCTGAAAAAAGAGCATATGAATTTTTAAGAAATAGATTAGAAGACTTAGGAATAACTAAAGAAGATGTAGATATTTTACAAGTAGATAATGAATTAATAGACCAAACAAGGTTAGAAATGATGTACTATTCATTAATAAAAGATAGAGAATTAAAAGAAAAAGGATTTGATGGTTATGAACATTTATTAAATTTAACAAAAAATCCTGTAATCGCAAGAGCATTTAAAGAAGATTTTAAAGGAAGTTTTGAGGATTTATGGGGACAAATAGGCCATACACTTGGACCATTACATTATCAAAAGATGAAGGATACTATAGAGAGAAAATTTGGAGAAGAATATTTAAAAAAAGAAAAAAAGAAATTTAATACAGCTACATTAACTGGTGTTTGGTCGTGGGAAGTTTATCCTGATGCTGTTTCTTATACTTTAAAAGAAATGAAATGAGAAAAAGAATATAAAAATCCTTTTTTCCAGCTTAGTTTTTCTAAACATAAGAATAAAACTTTATAAGTAAAAAACTTCTTATTAAAATAATGTATAAAAGAGGTTATTTACAAATATCATTTGCATGGATGTTTGCAATTATTGTTGGTATATTCATATTATTTCTTGCAATATTTGCAACAACAAAACTAATCAAAACAGAAGAAATAGCACTAGATTCCAAAACAGCAAAAGAAATTAGAGTTTTATTAAATCCTCTTGAAACTGGATTTGAATCAGGAAAATCAACTTCATTAATTTTACCAAGTGAAACCAGAATATATAATCGATGTAATACAAATGAAGAATTTGGACGGCAAATAATTAAAATATCTCAAAAAAGCTTTGATAAATGGACTGAAACAGATGTAGATGTAGGGTTTTCCAATAAATATGTTTTCTCAGAAGACTATGTTGAAGGAAAAAAATTCTATATATTTTCAAAACCACTTGATTTTCCATTTAAGGTATCTGATTTAATTTATTTAACTTCATTAGACAAAAAATATTGTTTTTTAGATCCACCAGAAAATATCAAAGAGGAAATAACAAGTTTAAAACAAGGAAATATCCTTGTAAACAATTGTTCAAGCACTAATATAAGAGTTTGTTTTAACAGAAACTGCGAAATTAATGTAAACTATAATGGAAAATACATTGAAAAAAACAAATCAAGAATGTATTTTGAAACAGATGCTTTAATGTATGCTGCAATATTTTCAGAAAAAGATATCTATGAATGTCAAATAAAAAGATTAATGCAAAGAGTTGGAAATCTAGGTTTATTGTACATTGATAAAGCAGGACTTGTTTCACAAAAAGACTGTAATTCTAATTTAGAATCAGAATTATCAACATTAAATAATTTAGCAAAAAATCTAAAAACTTCAAACAATCTCAACTCAATTAGTTTTTTAGTTGAAGATATTAATGAAAAAAATAATTTAGCAGAATGTAGACTATGGTAAAAAAAGCACAATTAAAGATTCAGCAAATGGCATTTGTATTAATTGCAGTAACATTGTTTTTTGTACTTGTTGGAATGTTTGTTTTAACTATTAAATTTTCAGGATTAAAAGAATCTGCGACAATTCTTGAAGAAAAAAATGCAATGTTGCTTGTAACAAAACTTGCAAATTCTCCTGAATTCTCATGTGGTGAAGCATATGGTGCTAGTAGAATAAATTGTGTTGATTCTGATAAAATCATTAGTTTAAAAGAAAATACTTATGATGGATTTTGGGGTGTAGAAAGTATAGAAATAAGAAAAATCTACCCAAAAACAGAAACTATTATATGTACTCTAGGGAA
>CAZSNJ010000016.1:0-12371 GCA_964608525.1 Candidatus Woesearchaeota archaeon
GCTCCTGTCAAAACAATAAAAAAGGTTTCTAAGAAAAGGTAAAAATTATTGATTCTTTTATCCGTTTAATGCTTTACTAATTAAATTAGTAAAATGTGTTACAGGTTTAGAAGGAGGTTTACCTACGTTAATAATAGCTAAAATAATGACAACAAAACCAACCCAAAATGCAACTCTTGCCCAATTGTCATACCACCAAAATCCTGCAGACCATCCCAAAGCTCCTGCAGTTTGTACTAAAATTGTAATTAAAATAATTGCTCCAACTCCAAAAATAGTATAAGCAAACCATGCTTCATTTCCTGGAGAAAAAAGACCCATAATTAATACAATAACTAAAATAATCGCTAAACCAACCCCAAGTCTAGGAAAAATCTCAGCAAAAAATCTAGGAACAAAATCAAATTGTAATGCCATTAAAGATACTACTAATGAAATAATGGGACTAATTGATTTATTATTCTCAAAAAGTTTTGTAATTGATAAAATCCCGCTAATAATTGCAAATATCAATAAAAATGGTAAAAGATAACTAAATACCCCCATCTGCTCTGCTTGAGATAATAAATTTCCTATTTCCCCGCCATATGAAGCTAAAGTTATTAATCCATCTAACATACAAACAAGTGGTATATTTTATTTAAATATGTTTCTAAATATTATTAATCATCGGATTTTTTTAAAACCAATGCTATGGCAACAGCAATTACTACAACAAATGCAACATTTGTCCAAAAAGTATTACTCCAACTTTGCTTAAACAATAAGTCAATTACTCCTCCATCAATTCCCATTGACCAAAAAACAGCAAAAATAACAGCAATCAAAACAACTCCAATTAATACTTTCTCCATATTGCCTCCAATTTCTACTTTCCCTTTAATAAAACCCCATAGTAATAATGCTACAAAAACTACAACAAGCGCAACAGTTAAAAATAAAATAAGATTTCCAACAATTTCCTTAGGGTGAACAGCACTTACAAAAATCAAACCAACAACAAAAGAAACAATTGCATTAATCTGATGTTTTCCCTTTCCAAGAATCTCTGTTTTTTCAAGAATTCCATATAAAACTGCAAAAATTAATAAAAAAGGCAAAGCAAACTGAGTAAAAATCCAGTGTTGTAAAATAGTTTCTTGTGCCATATTTAGATTTATGCTAATTCTTCAGAAACTTCTCCAATATCTGATTCAGGAGTGGGCAATGCTGATTTATTTATTATAAAAACATCACTAATCGCCTTTACAAACTGATGAGGAATTATTACTCCTCTTGCTCCACTAATTAGAGACATCATATTTCCACTAACTTTTATTCTCCATCCATCAATCTTATTCTCGTGTAAATTAGCTTCTTCTACCTCTCCAAAATAATCTCCGGAATCAGTATAAACTTTTACTCCAATTACTTCTGTTATCTTTTTTACTCTCATATTAAATCCAACATAGAGTTATTTATAAATATTTCGTCATTTAAACATATTTAATGAAATTATTTTTAAATTCTATAAAAGATAATCTTAAATATAAATCTCTTCTATTAATCTAATGAAAAAGTGTCCATCCCATAAAATAGAGATATTAAAGACAAGAAAAATTATTTTCTGCGATAAACTAAAATTTTCATGGAAACAAGATCCAAAAGGGTACTTTCTTGTAGAGATTAAAGACAATAAAATTTGTTGCGGATTTGTAAATAATAAACATAAAATGATTATTGAATTCAGGGGGAAAGATCCCGATAAAATAATAAAAGAAATTGCAAAAAGAAAACTATGTAATTTAGAAAATATGGGATATATTGCATCTGAATTAATGATTGCGAAAGATTGTCTTAAATCAAAAAAGAAGTATATACAACGTTAATTTAAATAACATAACAATATTTATAAAAAATAATTATCTTAATTAAATATGTTAAATAAAAAAGAAATAACTGCAATTTTAATTGTGACATTAGTACTTGCATTTACAATAAGTTTAATAGAAACATGGAATATTTTTTTATATTCTTTAATTTCAATATTTTTAATTATCCTTATAAATATAATTGCAAAAAAAGTTGCGAGTTTCTATCTTGATTCTGAAATAGAAATAAAATTATGGGAAATTAAAAGATATGGATTTAAACCAAAAAGATATTTTAAAAATCCTTTTCCAGCAGGAATATTTTTTCCAATAATTTTCCTTGTTCTTTCATTAGGTTCTTTAAAATGGATGGCTTCCTTAATATTTGATGTAAAACCCAAAACATATAGAGCAGCAAAAAGACATGGCCTTTACAATTTTTCAGAAATGACTGAAGATCATATTGGACTTATTGCATCAGCAGGAATTTTGGTTAATTTAATCTTTGGATTAATTGGATATTTGATTAATTTCCCGGAATTTGCAAAACTAAATATCTATTATGCTTTTTTTAACATGCTTCCAATATCTGATTTGGATGGAAATAAAATATTCTTTGGAAATATAGTAATCTGGAGTTTTTTAGCTGTTTTAATTTTGATCGGATTAGGATATATCTTTTTGTTAGTCTAGAGACATAAAACTATTTAATCCCTAAACTTTTCAATTAATCATGTCATCTAAATTTCTAAAAAATATAGTTCCAAGAGAATATCAACAAAAAATATTTGAAACATGCAAGGAAAAAAATTGTTTAGTTGTACTTCCAACAGGACTTGGAAAAACTTTAATTGCTCTTATGTTAACAATAAAAAGAATGGAAGAATTTCCTGGGAAAAAGGTTGTTTTTCTTGCTCCAACAAAACCTTTAGCAGAACAACATTTAATTTCATTTAAAAAACATCTTCCAGAATTATTTGCAGATTTCCAATTATTTACCGGATTAATAAAGGCAAAGGAAAGAAAGAAAATCTGGCAAACAGCAGACATAATCTTCTCAACTCCCCAATGTATTGCAAATGACTTAAAAAATAGAATTTATGACTTGGAAGAAGTTTGTTTATTAATAGAAGATGAAGCCCATAGATGTTTAAAAAATTATGATTACAATTATGTTGCCAAACAATACAAAAAACAATCAAAATATCAAAGAATTCTTGGCCTAACTGCTTCTCCAGGAAGTGAAAAATCAAAAATAAAAGAAATTTGTAAAAATCTTTCTATAGAAGATGTTGAATTAAGAACAAGAAAAAGTATTGATGTAAAACAATATATTCAAGAATTAGAATTTGAAAAAGTGGATGTAGAACTCCCAAAGGAATTTGAAGAAATACAACATACTTTAAAAAAAATATTCAATAAATATATTGAAGAATTAAAATTAAGGCATGTTCTTTTTGGGCCTTCATCAAAAACAGCGCTTATTGCTCTTCAAAAAAAAATAATGGGAAGTTTAGCAAGAGGTAATAGAAATTTTAACTATATGTTAGGGGTTAGCGCATGTGCTCAAGCAATAAAAATTCAACATGCATTAGAACTTCTAGAAACTCAAACTCTTGAAAGTTTTAATAAATATTTAAAAAATTTATTAAATCAGGCAAAAAATAAGCAAAGCAAGGGAGTTGTAAAACTCGTTACAAAACCAGAATTTAATTTTGTATATTCAAGATCAAATGAATTATTAATAAAAAATAAAGAACATCCTAAACTAGAAAAACTTACAAGAATCATAGAACAGGAAAAATTAAAAAATAATAAATTAAAAATTATTATATTTACCCAATTTAGAGATACTGCAGTAATTATTTCGAAAAAACTCAATAAAATTAAGGAAATAAATTCAAAAATTTTTATTGGTCAAACAAAAAAAGCAGATATTGGTTTAAGTCAAAAAGAACAAAAAAAGATAATAGAAGAATTTTATTCAGGAAAAATAAATGTATTATGTGCTACTTCAATAGGAGAAGAGGGACTGGATATTCCAGAAGTAGGCGTTGTTATCTTCTATGAAGCTATTCCGTCTGCAATAAGAACAATTCAAAGAGCTGGAAGAACTGCTAGATTAAAAGAAGGGAAATTAATAATGCTCATAACAAAAAAAACAAAGGATGAAAGTTTTTTTTATGTTTCTAAAATTAGAGAAAAGAAAATGCATTCTGCAATAGATTCAATCAAAAAAGAATTATCTAATGGAAATGATTTAGAATCTCAAGCAAAACTAAAATGAAACCTCTATTCAATATATTTTCAAAAAGAAAATCTTTAATTAAAAAAAATAATCCAAAAGTAATAATTGATTATAGGGAAAGAAATTCTTTAGTTCCTTCTGAACTTATTAGTTTAGGATTAAATATTGAATTTAAGGAATTAAAGGTGGCAGACTATTTAATAAAAGATGTTGCAATTGAAAGAAAAACCATAACTGATTTTATTTCTTCAATGATAAACAAAAGGCTAATCAGGCAACTAGAAGAACTTCAACAATATAAAAGTAAATTATTAATTATTGAAGGAATAGAAGAACAAGAACTCTATAATGATGATAATTCTAATGGTGTGAATCCCAACGCAATTAGGGGATTTTTACTTTCAATACTTCTCAAATGGAAAATTCCAATAATTTTTACAAAAAATCAGGAAGATACTGCAAAATTTATTTCAGTTCTTTCAAAAAAGAAATCAAAAGAAATTTCATTAAATGCTAGAAAAAAATCTTTTAATAAAAAAGAACAAAAACAATATCTCTTAGAAGGATTTCCAGGAATTGGACCAAAAACTTCAAAAAAGCTTTTAAAAAAGTTTAAAACAATAAAAAAAATAATTAATGCTTCAAAAAAAGATTTGCAAAAAGTTATTGGGGAAAAAACAGAAATCTTAAGAAAAATTATTGATGAGAAATATTAAATTGAACAAACTTCAATTTTTTTCTCAAGTGATTGGCATTGTAATACTAAATTCTTTTTATCATCATCAGAAAATGATCCGAAAATCCTTGTATTTGGTTTTGAATTGCGAATCCTAAGAAATCGCTTATCAACTACATCAAAGATAATTTTAAAATGAAAATTCCCCATTTTCTTAGTTAAATATTCCATGTCTTTCCAAAGAGAAGAATAACCGCTCTTAGAATAAGTTAAAGAAATCTGATTAATAACTTTTTGGTAATCAACTCCCATTAAAATATATTAAACAAAGAGAAGTATTTAAACAATTCGGTACTAAATCAACTCACTTAAGATTTTAGCTCCAAGTTTCACTGTTAAATTATTTTTATCTTTATCTGGATTAATCTCAACAATATCTACTGCTTTAAGATTTTTAATCTTATTAATTCTTTGAATTAAATAAATAAATTCCCTACTAGTTAATCCCCCTGATTCAGGGTATCCTGTAGCTGGAGCAAATATAGGGTCTATTACATCTATATCAATAGAAACATATAATTCTTTCCCATTTGAAAATTCCATAATAGAATCGCATGTTTCTTGCAAATCTTCTGTTAATTTGTTAATTGATATCTTCCTTATGTTGTTTCTTTTAAAAAATTCAATTTCCTTAGGGTCAGAATTTCTAACTCCAACTAAAAGTATATTTTCTGCTGGAAAACCAGATTCTATTAAACTTCTAAGCCATTCTTCATGTGTAGGAAATTTTTTATCTACAGGCTCCATACAATCTGGATGGGCATCAAAAACAATTAAACATGGTTCTTTCCCTGAATTTTTACAATAATCTAAAAAAGCATAAGTCGTTGAATAACTGATAGAATGATCTCCTCCTAAAAAAATAATTTTTGGTTTTAAATTATAGGAGTCATATGAATTTTTATAAATTAATTTATTAGTTAATTCAAGATTTTTATTATCTAAATGTATCTCTTCTAAATCTAAAGAATTAACATTAATTGATTTTCCCTGTTCATTTGAATAAATTTCTTTTAAGGATTTCAAAATAGCATTTCCTGCTTTTTCACAACCATTTGTTTTTCCAAGTCCATTAATTCCTGGAACTTTTACAATAAACATACAAAAAATTAGAATAAAAGGTTTTTAATATTAATGTTTCAAATTATAAAACCAAAAGAATTAACTCAAAAAAATACATTCCTCATAACTCTTCTCAGAAAAAGGACCTATAACTTTGCAGAGGGTCTTTCTAAATAATCCTCCTTCTTTCCTTACAATCTCTACTTCGCCAACTTCCACACTTTCTGTTTCACTTATCTCTTCTCCAATATCTTCGATAACTTCCCCACAAATCCCTGAAGAACAGGTTCCTGAAACACACTCAAAATCATTCTCACAAAATCCTCCAGTTTCTTTATGAGACTTTAATTTTTTATCATTATCACAGTACTTTCCTTCCTTTATCTCACCAATATTCTCACACTTAGAAACACAAACACCCTCTTTACAACCATTTTCACATTCCTTATACAAATGATTCCAACTAGTCTGACTTAAACAATAATATTCTTTCAATCTATTATCATCAGTACAAAAATCAATTCCTTTTGAAACATTTCTTACTTTAGTTTCTCCTTTAACATAATAATCTCTTCCACCATCACTATCAAAACAAGAATATTCTGTATTCACCAAATTTCCAGTTAATTTAAAAATTACTATTAAAAATAAAAAAAGAACAACAAAGAAATTGCAATATACAACACCCATTTTCTTTTCATACAAAATAAAAGAAAACTAAACTTATAAATGTTCTTTTGAATATTATTCTGGAACAAGTGCAAAAAAACTATATTTTTTAATTTTTGCGAGATTTTTCACATCTTCTAATTTAACCGAAGATATATTTTTTTCAAGATCATAAAATTTTTTAGCATTTCCATTTATTTCATGGTGAAGTAAATTAACCATCTGATTTTGAGAATCTTCCATAGAAATCTGATGATTTCCAATTATTTGTTCTTTAACTTGATTAAGTTCTTTTTCATCTAAATTTTTAGAAACTTTTTCAAACTCTTCTAAAATAAGTTTTTTAACTTTTTCAACATTTTCTTTAGTTGTTCCAATATAGACCATATTATATGCAAAATCCCTATCTATATCTGAATCTCCTTTAATAGAATAGGCTAAATTTCTTTTTTCGCGAATTTCACTAAAAAGTCTTGAAGAAAGTCCTTCTGCCATTAATGTGCTAAGAACTTGTGCAGCATAGGATTTTTTATCGTCTTCTAAAGGGACATGGTATGCAAAAATTAAATTAGCCTGATCAATACCTTTTCTCTTCTCTATTTTTATTTCATTCTTTAATTTTATCTTAAATTTAGGGACTTTTCCTTTTTTATTATTAAAATTCTTTTCTGCAAATTCTAAAACCTTCTCAAAATCAGTATCTCCAACAATACATAAAACTATATTATTTGGCTGATAAATTTGTTTAAATTTTTCAGTAATTTTTTTTCTATCTATAGAATTCATTGTTTCATAAGTTCCGATTAAAGGAATTCCTAAAGGTTTTTCATAGAGTAATTCCGGAATTTTTTCAAGAACATGCATTCTAGGATTATCACGCCACATCTTAATTTCTTCAAAAATAACTTTTCTTTCTTTTTCTAATTCTTTAGAATCAAATTTTGGATTTTTTATCATATCGCTTAAAACATCTAAGGCAATATCTAAATGCTTGCTTGGCATTTTACACCAATAAGCTGTAATTGATTCGCTTGTAAATCCATTTAATTCCCCTCCATTTTTTTCTATTTCTTCTGAAATCTTTTTAGAGTTTCTTGTAGGAGTTCCCTTGTATAACATGTGTTCTATAAAATGAGAAATTCCCTTTTCCTCACTAGATTCATTAACTCCTCCACTTCTAATAGCAAAAGCAACACTTACAACAGGGATGTCTCTTTTTTCAAAAAGAATAGTCATGCCGTTTTTCAAAATTTTTCTATAGAATTTTGATTTCATTTAAGAAAAAAACTAAAGAACTTTTTAAACTTATTTACCAAAAATAATATATCTTTCTCCACCTAATTCAAAGTCATCTAAAATATTAAAATCCTCTTTTAAAAAATTAATAATCCAATTTCTACTAACTCTAAATTTCTTTCGTGTAATCATGCTTTCTGTTGCAAAACTAATAATAATCCTATCAACTAGGGGAATAATTTCTGAAATCAATTTCTTAGAATAATCTCTTTTTAACATTTCCAAGGAATCTATTGTTTTAAACAAGAAAACAACCTTTTTCCCATCAACATCTTTAATCAATCTTTTTAATTTTTCTAATTCAAACAAACTCAAATGAATTGCTTTTCCCTTGATTTTCTCTTTTTCAAAATAATTATTCATCAAATTAACTAATTGTCCAATAGATTCAATTCCTGTATAATCTATATCGTATTTAATTTTTTTAAAATAACTATAACTAAATCCATTAATTCCAGAACCTAAATCAATAACACTTAATTTTTTATTCAATCCTCTAAAAAGCCTTTTATAAATTTCTTCATAATGATTTAATCTTTCTCTTGTTGAAAGGTGTTTTTTTAAAATCCATTCAGGAGATTTATTTTTAATAGATAAAATTTTTTGGCTTGTAAATGCTGAGAAGACTTTTCTTAATAAGTCTCTTGTAAATTTAATTTTTTCTTCATCTACATATCTGTCTTTATTAAAATGCCCATATGCTAATTCAACATCTTTTTTAGGCAATTCTGAAAATTCTTTTTTTAAAGTTATTTCATTAATTAAATCTTGTTTATTCATTTTTCATTATTTTTTTAAGTTTTTAATAACAGCATTATAAACATTCCCTACATTGATTGCAGAAATTGCTTCAAAATCCCTAGATTTTTTATACATATATTTTTCTAATAAAGGGCTAATAATTTTAATCACCATATTATAGCCATAAATTTCTTGAGGAGGGGTACAATTGAATAAAATAACTAATTTCTTTTTCAAAGCAAGAGCAAT
Source organism: Candidatus Woesearchaeota archaeon (assembly GCA_964608525.1). GTDB lineage: Archaea > Nanobdellota > Nanobdellia > Pacearchaeales > GW2011-AR1 > NP1466. The sequence continues at coordinate 8,852 of CAZSNJ010000016.1, forward strand.
ATGCATTCCCAAAGTATCTCCGCAAACAACTAATTCACAATTATTTATTTCATCAATATGTTCTTTTAAAGAATTTTTAATTTCTAAAAAATTAACTTCATATTTTTCTTCTAATTTTTCTTTTAGAATCTCATACCCCTTCCAAGCTTTATTTGGCCAAATCCCTGTACAAACCTTGATTAATCCTATTTTGTTTCTAACTTTTTCAAATCTCTCTGGAATAATCCCAAAGTCATATTCCTGCCCAATCCATTTTTTCCCAATCATTTCAATTAAAATTTGCGAAACAGATTTGGTATTTTCATATTTCAATTCGTCTGCTCTTTTCTTTCCAAATTTACTAGATAAAGACATATCAAACCAATAAGAACTTTCTTTAGTATAGTTAATATCTCCGTTAGAATCTAAATAAATGCCAATTAATCTTTTTGTTTTAATTTTTTTAACAATTTCTAAAACTTCTTTTTCTTCATCTAAACTAATTACTAAATCAAAATATTCGTCTTGTAATTTTAATAAATCCTTGTTATTTTCAATAAAATATTTCTTTGATATCTTTAAAGAATTCAATAAATCTTTTGAATTAGTCTTGCTTAACCAATGAATTTCTCCAGTTAATTCACTTAATAAAACAGTTGTCCTTACAACATCTCCTAATGCTCCCAATTTTACAATCAATATCTTCATAAAATTTTTATAGGTATGTTAATTTAAAAAGTATATGGCATCAACAAATCAGTCTCCTGCATATCAAAAAGCACAGGGAAAATTTCTTTTAGCAATAACAGATAAAGAAAAAATAGAAGCATTAGAAGAAATGATTAAAGAGTGTCCTAAACATAAAAGCAGCGAAAATATGCTTGCTAATCTGAAAACAAGATATAAAAAATTAAAAGAAAAAATAGAAAAAGGGAAAAAATCAGGCAAATCAAATAAAATTGGAATAAAAAAAGAAGATATGCAAGCAGCCCTAATTGGTTTTACAAATACTGGAAAATCTTCATTGCTTTCTATTTTAACAAATGCGCATCCAAAAATAGCTAACCCTGAATTTACAACAACATATCCTATAATTGGAATGATGGATTATTTAGGGACTAGTATTCAAATTATAGAAATTCCTGCAATTGAATCTGAATCTTATGATAGAGGCCTTGTTAATACTGCAGATACTATTTTAATACTTATAACAAAATTAGAACAAATTAATAAAATTTTGGAAAAATTAATAAAAATACCTAAGGAAAAAATTATTATTTTTAATAAGATAGATTTATTAACAGACAATGAAAAAAGAAAAATATCTGCAACCTTAACTTCAAAAAAACATAATTTTATTTTGATTTCAACAAAAACAAAAGAAGGAATTGATGAATTAAAAAGTAAGGTTTTTAATAGTTTTAATAAGATAAGAGTTTATACTAAAGAGCCTGGAAAAGAAAAATCAAATAAACCAATAATTCTTGAACCAAATTCAACAATACAAAAAGTTGCAGAAAAAATTCTAAAAGGATTTTCTAGTAAAGTTAAAGAAACAAAAATATGGGGACCTTCATCAAAATTTTCTGGACAAAAAGTAGGATTAAATCATAAACTAAAAGATTTGGATGTTGTTGAGTTTAAAACTAAATAAATTTATAAACTCTTAATATATTAATAATATAAAATGGGACGAAAATTAATTTATTTATTAGGGGCTCCAATTATAATTAGTAGTTTATATTAATACCCGCTTCTTCTTTTGGAAAAAGCAAAATTAGAGAAAAAATCAAAAAATTTTATAATAAAGCGACAAAAATAGAAAAATCTACTACAGAAGATCATGAAAAAGCAAAAGATATTGCAGGAAGAATCTTAGATCAAAGCGGAGTTCCTGGAGCAAGAGGAACAATTGAATATATTGATAAAAAAAATAAAGAAACAGGTTTTTATGATAAAAAGAAAAAAGGAAAATATGATTATAGTAAATGATTGATTTTATTTCCAAACTTTTCTAATTGGTTCAATTATTTTCCGCAAATATTCTGAAACTGAATTTTTCAAATCAAGAGGGTGTAATTTTTTAGATTCAAAATCTTTTTCTAATTTAAAATAAGAATTATAACTTAAATCCCCTCCATATTTAGAAGATCTTTTAATTTTTATTTTTTCAAATCTGGGAAAAATTAATAATTTGCAAATTTCTAAAATAGGGTTATTCTTAATTTCTCCTTCAATACAATGGGCATTGTTTATTTTCTTATTAATAGTTTCTTTAGAATCCCTTATGGAAATTATGGTTTCCGGAGAAGAAGATGACATTTTTTTCCCAGGTCCCTTTAAGCTAGTAATAATTCCTGTATGAATAAAAACAGGCTTTTTTTTCATATCAATTTTTGAAAAAACTTCTAAACCAAGTGCATGAATTTTTCTCTGGTCCATTCCCGAAATAACAAAATCAACATTTAGTGATTTAATATCTTCTATTTGCATTAAAGGATAAATTATCTGAGAAATTTTTGCATTTTCAATATCTCTTGCAACAGTTTGCATACTTCTTATTCCTCTATTAACAGTCGTATTTAATGCCATAATCATAACATCATCAAGATAATTATCTTTTCTTTGAAAATTAGTTCCTTTGACAAATTTAGCCTTAGTAAGTCCTGCAGCCTTCATTCCTTTGCTCCAAATCTTTATTTGTTTTTCCAAAAAATTCCAATCTCCTTTTTTATTTAACCAAGCATGCCAGTCAGCTAAAAGAACAATTGGTTTAATTCCTGCTTTTTGGAAATCCAAAAGTTTTGTAATAGTTACTAAATGTCCTAAATGAATCTCCCCTGTTGGTTCATAACCACAATAAACAGTTAGATTTTTTTTCTTAAGAATTTCTTTTAAATATTTTTCATTTAAAATTTCATCTGAATTTCTTTTTATCAACTCAATTCTTTTATCAACCTTCATAACCATAGAACAACAAACAATATATATTTTATAAAAGTATTTAATAAAAATGTTAATAGAAATAATAATTGCTCTCTTGCTTGGTATAGCTTTTGGAACTCTTACAGGCTTAACACCTGGGATTCATACAAACTTAATTGGAGTTTTTCTTATTTCTTTATCTGTTTCTTTACTTAGCGGAGTAAATCCAACTTATTTTGTAGTATTCATTGTTTCTATGACTATTTGTCATTCCTTTTGTGATTTTATTCCATCAGTATATCTAGGATGTCCTGATACAGAAACAGAATTATCTGTTCTTCCAGGACATGAGTTATTAAAAAAAGGGCAAGGATATGAAGCAATACTTTTAACAGCATATGGGAGTTTAGCTGCAATTTTTATTTTAATTTTTATTACATATCCTTCAATTTTAGCAATTTCAAAAACTTATGATTTTATAAAAAACTTTATTCCTTACTTATTAATATTTGTTTCAATTTTTTTAATATTATTAGAAAGTAAAAAATTAACAGCATTATTTGTTTTTTTACTTGCAGGATTTTTAGGATGGAGTGTATTAAATATGGGATTATCT
>CAZSNJ010000017.1:0-11993 GCA_964608525.1 Candidatus Woesearchaeota archaeon
TGTGCAAAGCCGGTTTTTATGAGTAAATGGCCCCGAAGGGATTTGAACCCTCGACACCTAGATTAAAAGTCTAGTGCTCTGCCAAGCTGAGCTACGGAGCCATAATTCTACTTAGAAATATTATTTTATAAACTTATTCAATTTCTCTTCAAATTCCTCGCTTGACATTGAGCCTATAAATTGTTCAATTTGTTTCCCATTTTTAAATAAAACAAAATTTGGAATAGAACTAACATTGAATTTACCTGCAAGTTCCGGATTATCATCTATATTAACTTTAGCAAATTTTATCTTTCCTTTGAATTCTTCACTTAATTCATCTATTATTGGCTCCATCATTAAGCATGGCATACACCATTCTGCAAAAAAGTCAATTAAGACATTTCGATCTTTAATGAATTTATCAAATCCTGATTTACTTAATTCAGTAACTTTATCCTTATTTACCATTTTGTTTAAGAATGAATGAGATTTATAAAAGTTTTTGTTTATGTTAATAAATAATCTAGATGTTTTTTAGTTTCTTTAAAAACATTTTCTTTAGAAGGAGTGGCATTAATAATTATTATTTTTTCTTTGGATAATTTTTTTGGTAATTTTAGGTAATTTTTTCTTAATTTTTCTTGAAATTTTAAATTTTTATCAAAAACATCTATTGCACCTTCATCTTGTCTTCTTTTGAAAGCTATTTTTGCAGGGCAGTCATAAATTAATGTTAAATCTGGAGTTAATATTTGAGGGCAGTATTTATGCATGTCAACTAATTTTTTAAAATCCATTCCTTGTGTATGTTGATAAGTTAAAGTTGAATGTTTATATCTATCACAAAGAACATGAGTTCCATTTCCTAGTGCAGGATCAATATAACTTTCACAATGATTTAGTCTATCTGAAATAAATTGTTTTGCATACCACTCTTTATCATCTTTTACATCTGTTCCTCTTTCCATTTTTTCTCTAATTTCTTTAAAATCTCTTGTTGGCTCTCTAGTTGTTAACATATCTATTTCCTTATTTAGATTCCATAAATAAGCATGAGCTAATTTTAATTGAGTTGCTTTTCCACAACCATCAATTCCCTCAAAAACAATAAATTTTCCGTAAGTCATTTTAGACAATTCTATTTATTCCATATTTATTTCCCCAATTACATCCCTTGCATCCTGTTGGAGTACAAAGAGGTTTTTTTCCAACATAAATTTCAGAATCATGTTCTGCATATTTTTTAGTAGTTTCTTTTGTATTTTCCATTATTTCATATTGTGCATGTCCACATAATCTTAACATCATCTTTGATTTAGAATCTTCTTTTATTCCTCTTTCATTTATATTTAATAATTGTGCTTGAGGAAAATCATCTTTTGCTATTTTTCTTAAATCATTTAACCATTCTCCTATTTCCCACCCTGGAACTATCTTTGGAATAAAAAAACCTTCTGGAGAGCCAAGTTCATTTCCTCCAAAAATACCATAATCAATTGTCCTATGTCTATGAGCTTGTGCAAGTCCTGCAAAACTTAATTTATAAGATGTTGCATAAACATCTCCAAAATATTCTTCAACTTTCTTTTTGCTAAATAGTGAAAGATGTCTATCTGTTTGATTATCTAAACCTTCTATTCTAAAAGGTTTTACTTGCACTAAAATTGACCTAGGCTTTCAGGAAGTCTATTAAAAAAAGGATTCTTATTTTCTCTATATTTTATAATATTTTCTTCAAATCCTTGCATTATAAAATTAAGTTGTCTTAAGTTAACTGTATGCACCATTTTTGTAGGAGTAAATACACTTGTCATATATCTTGCATTTTCTTGAGCAAGTTTTTTAATTACTTCATCTCTTCCTTTTTTTATTTTAGGAAAAACTTCATTAATCTTTGGGATTAAAATTTTCATCCATTTATTATATTTTTCTTTTTGTAATGGAATTGTAGTCTTCATTTGGGTGTATCTAGCAGATTTTTCAGAAGTTGCATATTGTTTTTCATTATTTAAAATCATTGCAAATATCTTTGGAATATTTTTCATATAAAAAGTTAAATTAATATGTTCAAACACACTATGGTGTCCTGATCTAAGAAGTCTGTCAGTTAACTTAGTATCTGCTACCTCTTCTCTTAGTTGTTCAAAGTCTTTTGAGGTATAACAAACTCTTGCACAATCTCTAGAAAATTTTTTCATATCTTTAGTATCTTTTAGTTTATTTGTAGAAGCAATTAATTGAATTTCCATATATTAAAAAAATAAACTTCTTTTATAAATAAATATATCATAGAGAATATATTTTATTGTTATTTTTGTCCAGTACTTCCAAATCCCTTATCTCCACGAGAAGTAGAATCTAAATTTTCAGTTTCTATAAATTCCATTTCTTCAACTTTTTGTAAAACTATTTGTGCTATTTTCTCCCCTTTTTTGATAAGATAAGTTTCTTTATCAGTATTCATTAAAATAATTCCTAATTCTCCCCTATAACATGAATCAATTGTTCCTGGGGCATTTACAATTGTTATTCCATATTTTATTGCAAGTCCTGATTTAGGCCTTGTTTGTATTTCATAACCTATTGGAATCTCAAAAGATAAACCTGTTTTTACTAATTTTCTTTCCAAAGTTTTTAATTTAAATTCTTCAATTGAATAAACATCCATTCCAGAATCTCCTTTATGAGCATATTTAGGAATAATTGCATCTGAATGAATCTTTTTTATTTTTATTTTCACCATATTTCTCTATAATAAGTTTGTTTAAATAGATTGTTATAATCAAAATTGTTATTTTATGATATTTTTAATTATATCAAAATATTTTGTAGTATCTAATTCAAGCTTTCTTAATTGTATTCCACCTTCCTCAAATAATTCTTTTGTTAATGAGTCTGGTTCAGCATAAATTCTAGAATAAATAACTTCAGTTATTCCATTTCCAACTATTTCTTTTGCACAACTAGAACATGGAAAATATAGGCTATAAATTGAAGTTTCTTTTAAATCTTCTCTTGCAATTTGATCTATTGCATTCATTTCTGCATGCAATCCTCTACATACACTCTTTCCTTTATCCTTAAAATCTACTCCATGTTCATCTTTCCTGCATGAATTAAGTTCAAGAGAACTTTTTATTCCTGGAGGTGCACCATTATATCCAGATGCAATAATTCTTTTGTCTTTTACAATAACAGCACCTGTTTGAAGATGTAAACAACTAGATCTAGTTGCAGTCCATAAAGCAGAAAACATAAAAAATTGATCCCAAGATGGTCTTGTTCTATTAGTTTTTATCATTTTATATTAATTATTTAACATTTTGAATGTCCACATTGAGCACTACATTCCTCACAACCACTTCTATGAATTATATAACCCTTTTTGCATTCAGGACATTTTTTTCTAACTAATTTTGTTTTAACATTATTTTCATCCTTTTTTTCTTCTGGAAGTCTATTCTTTTCCCATTCTTCACCACTACTTTTTCTTAATTTGTCAGAAATTTCTTTATCCATTTGATCATAATTAACTTTTCCAACAAGAATATTTTCTATACCATAATCTTTATTCATTATTTCGAATTTCATTAGTCCTCTTGCAAATCCCATTGGTAAAGAATGTACTCCTCCATCTCTTGTGACAACACCTGCTCCAGATCCAATATCTTTATACTGAGCAATAAGTTCATTAAGAGGCAAGTTTCTTCTTAAATGAAGAGATGTTGTTCTTCCTAAAGCTTCCATAATTGCATTTTCTTCACTTCCTGCATTTCCAAGTTGAACAAAAACTTCAATAGGTTTGTAATTTTTTTTAGGATCAACAACTAATTCCATATGAATATTTCCTTCTGATGTTGATTGTCTTAATTTAATTGATGGCATAATTGCAGGAATTTCTCTTGGTGCTGGAAGAGCAACTTCTTCCAAATTCTTTTTTCTAGAACCAGTTTCTAAAACCTGATTTTCTCTACTTCCATCTACATAAACTGTCATACCTTTAATTCCTGAATTATATCCTAAAACATATGAATTTAATATGTCTTTAATAGTAGCATTCTCACTAAAATTAATTGTTTTACTTATTGCATTATCAGTATGTCTTTGAAAAGCAGATTGCATTTCTACATGACTTTTATAATTTATATCATGAGCTGTTCTAAAGATTTTTTTAATATGTTGAGGTACTTCCTTTATATTTTGACAACTCCCATTATTTTCTTTAACTTTCTTAAGAATTTCCTCTTGATTTAATCCTTCTTTTTTAATAGACTCTAAAAAATCTTGATTTAATGTATCTGCAGAATCACCACCTCTCATTTTTTTAGTATAAATTAATGCAAATAATGGCTCAATTCCTCCGTTAATTCCTGCTAACATAGCTATTGAACCTGTTGGAGCAATTGTTGTTCTAGCTAGATTTCTAATTGGTTTGTTTTTTGGATAATTACTTTTTTCAAAAAAAGGAAAAGCTCCCTTTTCTTTAGCAAGAGTATATGACTCTTCTTTTGCAAAATTATTTATTTTGTCCATTATTTCTTCAGCTAAATTTAAACCTTCTTTTGAATCATATGGAATTTTAAGTTTTACTAACATATCTGCAAAACCCATTATTCCAAGTCCAATTCTTCTATGATTTAATATAGTTTCTTCAATTTTTTGAATCGGACCTTTATTTAAATCATTAATATTATCCATAAATCTCACTACTTTTTTTGTTATTTTTTCTATTTTTTCATAATTCACTTCTATAATTCCATTATTATCGATGATCATATTTGCCAAATTAAGACTTCCTAGATTACATGCATCAAAAGGGTGCAATGGTTGTTCACCACAAGGATTAGTAGAATCTAATTTTCCAGCTACTTTTAATAAATTACCTTCTTCAAGTCTATCTAAAAATATAACTCCTGGGTCTCCATTTGCATGGGCATATTTTGCAATAGTTTCTAAAGTTTTTTTTGCATTAATTTTGACAATTTTATTTTTATCAATTTTTCCAATAAGTTCTTTTCTAACTTTTATTTTTTTCCCTTCATAAAATATTCTATTAGATTCATCAAGTTCTGGATATACATTATAAACTTTATTTCCTTCAACCATTAATGAAGAAGGAATTGCGTTTTTTCCAACTTCTGCACCAGCCTTACCTTTTTCAATATTATTTTGCATTCTTTCAATATCTTTTTTAGTAATTTCCTTCTCATTAAATTTCAATGAATAAAATTCTCTTTTTTTGTAAGCTTCCATAAATTCATCTGTTATTCCAATAGAAACATTAAAATTAGTTAATTTTTCTTCTTCAAATTTTGCTCTAATAAAATCAAAAATTCCCGGATGATCAATATTTAATATGCCCATATTTGCTCCTCTTCTATTTCCTGAATTTATTACTTCTGTTTCCTTATCAAATTGCCCTGCAAATGAAACAGGTCCAGATGCAACACCATTTTTTACCTTATATCCTCTTGGTCTTAATTGTGAAAAATTATATCCTGTTCCCCCTCCGTTTTTATGAATAATTGCAGCATCTGTAACCCTTTTATAAATTTCTATTAAATCATCTTTAATAGGTAAAACATAACAATTTGCTAAAGCTTTTAATTCTGTTCCAACATTTGAAATTACCCTCCCTCCTGGAAGAAAATCTAAATGACTAATGATTTCATAAAATTCTCTTGTTAATTGAGATATTTCTTTTTTAGATTTCCCATATTTCTTTTCAACTCCTGCAACTTTTGATGCAATAGTATAGAATCTTTCTATAGGGGTTTCTATAAGATTTTCATCTTTATCTTTTTGAAGATATTTTTTTCTCATTATAGACATTCCATTTTCTCCTAATCTTGTTTCCAAATTCTTAGAATTAACATAACTTGGCAATTTCATCTTACAAACCCTTTAACTCCTTTTTAAAATCTTTTACATCTTGAAAATCACGATAAACAGATGCAAATCTAATATATGCAACATTATCTAATTTTTTTATTTTTTTCATAATTATTTCACCAACAATTGTACTTTTAATTTCTTTTTTCCCTTTTTTTCTTAATTGTTCCTCAATTTCATTTATCATCTTCTCTATTTTTTCCTTTGAAATAGGACGTTTTTCAAAAGCTTTCTCAATTCCTTTCTCAAGTTTCTCTTTGATAAATTTTTCTCTCTTTTTATCTTTTTTTATGATGTAAAAGTCATGTTGACTTACCTTTTCATAGGTTGTAAATCTATTTTTACATGTTAAACACTCTCTTCTCCTTCTTATTCCCAGAGGAGATTCTCTTTTATCAGTTACTTTTAATTTATTATTTGAACAATATGGACAATTCATTTAATACCTCATGACATACAATATATTGTATAGTAAATTATAATTTATACTATCAATTGTATTTCAATTAGATAAAGAAAATAATGGTATTTAAACTTTTTGAACTCTCCTAAAAGAGTTACAAGAAGTGAAGATTTTAATAATTATTAATAAAGATATAAAAAGACTATTTTAAATACAAAACATTTAAAAACATATATGAAATATATTTCATATGATTAAAAACTCATATTATCCATTCTTTACAAATCTTGCAAATCCATTAAAGATGAATATAATATTATCTCTTAGAAAAAAAGAGAAAAATGTAACAGAATTAACTAAATATTTAGGTGTTGAACAAAGTAAAATTTCTCATGCTTTATCTTCACTAAAATGCTGTAATATTGTAAAAGTTAAGCAATCTGGTAAACAAAGAATTTATTATTTAAATAAAGATACTATTACTAAAATTCTAAAATTAATTGATAATCATGCACATACTTATTGTAAATCAGAATGTTGTGAAAAAATAAAATGAAACAAATATATTTAGATAATGCTGCAACAACTTTGGTTGATTCTAAAGTAATAGATGCAATGCTTCCTTATTTTGAAGATGAATTTGGGAATGCCTCATCCCAACATTTTAAAGGAAAAGAAGCAAAAGAAGCATTAGAACAAAGTAGAAAAGTAATTGCAAAAGCAATAAATTCAAAATCTGACGAAGTTATATTCACATCGGGAGGGACAGAATCTAATAATCTAGTATTAAAAGGATTATTTTTTTCAAACTATCCTCAAAAGAATCATATTATAACAACAAAAATAGAACACGACTCTATATTAAATGTATGTAAATTTTTAGAAAAACAAGGTGTTAAAATTACTTATTTAGATGTTGATAATGAAGGATTTATCGATTTAGAAGATTTAAAGAAAACAATAACTGAAAAAACAATTGTTGTATCAATTATTCATGGAAATAATGAAGTTGGAACTATTCAAGATCTAGAAAAAATTGGAGAGATATGTCAAAAAAAAGGAGTTTTATTTCATACAGATGCATGTCAGAGTTTTACAAAAACTAAAATTGATGTAAAAAAACAAAATATAGATCTAGTAACACTAAACTCTCATAAAATTCATGGACCAAAAGGAGTTGGAGGATTATTTATTAAAAATGGAATAAAAATAACTCCTTTATTTCATGGAGGAGGACATGAAAGAAAATTAAGAAGTGGTACAGAAAACATATCTGGAATTACTGGTTTTTCAAAAGCAGTAGAAATTATAAACTCAAAAGATATTCAAAATATGGAAAAACTAAGAGATAGATTAATTAATGGAATCTTAAAGATTCCGAACACTAAACTTAATGGTCCAATAAATAAAAGATTATGTAATAATATTAATATTTCCTTTAATAATATTGAAGGAGAAGCAATTGGAGGGCATTTAGAGAATATTGGAGTTTATGCATCAACTGGTTCAGCTTGCATGTCGAATACTCTTGAGACTAGTCATGTTTTAAAAGCCTTAGGACTTTCTCCATTAGAATCAAATAGTTCATTAAGGATAAGTATAAGTAAGTATACAACAGATGAAGAAGTAGATTATATTTTAAAAAAACTTCCAGAAATTGTTGAAAGATTAAGAAGTATTAGTCCCTTAGTTAATTAAATAAAAGGAGGATAAAATGAAATACCCAGAAAATAAAAAGATAAAAGAAGAATGTGTAGAATGTGATGATGAAACAGGCTTATGTAGTCCTGTTGATTGTGGTAAATTAACAGAAGGAGAGTAAATTAAATTTAAGGAGGAAAAAATGGCAAAAAAAATAACAAGAAAAACGAAGTTAGGAAGTTTATTAAAAACAAATGAAAAAGCATCAGAAATTTTATTTGAATCTGGAATGAGTTGTATTGGTTGTTCTATGGCAACTGAAGAAACAATTGAACAAGGTTGTTTAGCTCATGGGATGGATAAAAAAGACATTGATAAATTGGTTGAAAAATTAAATAAAAAATAAAATGGCACTAGATTATTCAAAAAAAGTAATGCAGAACTTTATGAATCCCAAGAATATGGGTGAAATTAAAAATGCTGATGGAATTGGAAAGGTTGGAAATCCTACTTGTGGAGATGTAATGTGGGTTTACATAAAAGTAGAAAAAAGAGATGGAAAAGAATTTTTAAAAGATGTTAGGTTTAAAACTTTTGGATGTACTGCTGCTATTGCAACTTCGTCAATGATTACACAACTTGCAAAAGGGAAAACTTTTGAAAAGGCACAAAAGATAACAACAAAAGATATTGCAAAGTCGCTTAAAGGACTCCCACCAATTAAGATGCATTGTTCAAGTCTTGCAAGTGATGCTTTGAAAAAGGCAATAGAAGACTATAAAAATAAAAAAATAAAGTGATAGAATACCCTAGTGAAAGTAGTATTAACATAAAATGGGAAAAATAACAAAGATACTTGTTGATGAACATAAAAATATATTAAAATTAACAGAGTTTATTGAAAAAGAATGTGAATCTGAAAAAGATATAGATAAAGATTTTTTTATTAAAGTTGTTTATTTTATAAGAAATTACGCTGATAAATTTCATCATGCAAAAGAAGAAGATATACTCTTTGTAGAACTAAGTAAGGATGAAGTTCAACTGCATTGTAATCCAATTGACCAAATGTTGCATGAACATGAACAGGGTCGTAATTTTGTAAAAGAAACTGAAATTGGAATTATGCAGAGTAATAATAAGAAAATTATAGAAAATATGCAAGGTTATGTTAATCTAATTAGAGAGCATATCTATAAAGAAGATAATATTCTTTATCCAATGTCTGATGAAGCTCTGGATAAAAAAACAGAGCAAAGTATATTAGATAGGTTTTCTAAAGCAGAGAAGATAAGGTCTAAAGATAAAAAAAAGTGTTTATTAATTATTAAGGAGTTTGAAAAAAGATAATGAAAACTAAAATAATTATTTATATAGTATTATTAGTTATTGGAGGAGGTCCGATTGGAATTGAATTAGGACAGGCATTTAATAGATTAGGGTCAAATGTTTCTGTCATTCAAAGAGGACCTTGTTTTTTACCAAAAGAAGATAAAGAAATAACAGATGTTCTATTAAAAAAACTAAAAAAAGAAGGAATGAAGTTTTATTTTAATTCAACACCTAAGAAGTTTGTATCTTATAATAAAGTTATTATAGGAAACAAAACAAAGATTAATTTTGATTCTGTTCTTATTAGTGTAGGAAGAGAATTAAATATTGAGAATTTAGATTTAGGAAAAGCAGGAATTAAGTTAGACGAATCTGGAAAGAAGATAATAGTAAATTCATGTTTACAAACAACAAATAAAAATGTTTTTTTATGCGGGGATATAGCGGGTTCATATCAGTTTACTCATGCAGCAGAATTACATGCAAAAATTATATTAAATAATTTTTTTTCACTATTTAAGAAAAAACTAAATTATGATGATTTTTCATGGGTTACATATACAACTCCCGAAATTGCAACATTTGGTCTAAATGAAGGAGAAATTAAAAAGAGAAATATTAGATATAAAAAATTAATTTTGAATCTTTCTTATGATGATAGAGCAATTGTTGAAGATTATAGAGAAGGAAAAATTATTTTATATATATCATCTGGAAAACTACTTGGGGGAAGTCTTGTAAGTTCTAATGCAGGAGAATTATTTCAGGAATTAGTTTTAGCAAAAACTAGTAATTTAGAAATAAAACACATATTTAATAAAATTTATCCTTATCCTACTGCATCTAGAATAAATAAAAGAATAATATCAAACTACATAGGAAATAAATTAACGCTTTCTATTAAAAAAATCATGAGATTTTTGTATTAAATGGACCAAAAAACAAAATCAATTATTGAAGTATTCTTTATTATTTTGATATTTATTGTTCTTTCTTATATTGTTCAGACAAATTTAGAATATTTTAAAGACATAATTGGAGATGGTTTTGTTGGGATGTTTTTTTATGTATTAATTACAATTATTGCAGTTGTTGTTGCGCCTGTTACTGCAATGCCTTTTTTATTACCTATTGCTGCTAATTTATGGAATTGGGTTTTTGTTGCAATTTTAAGTATTATTGCTTGGACAATCGGCGCAATTATTGCATTTATTCTTGCAAGAATTTATGGAGTAAGAATTGTTAAAAAATTTGTATCAATCGACAAAATAACTAAATTTGAAAAGATGATTCCTAAGAAAAATATTTTCTGGAGTGTTGTGTTTTTAAGAATGGTTATCCCAGTTGATATTTTGAGTTATGCTCTAGGAATTTTTAGTAAAATTAGCATAAGAAGTTATTTACTTGCAACATTAATTGGGGTTGCTCCATTTGCTTTTATACTTTCTTATTTAGGGCAGATGCCTTTTTATTATCAAATTGTTGCTTTTTTAATTGCAATTATAATTATAATATCCGGAGTTATTATCAAAAAAATTAGGGATAGAAAATAGCTTACCAAAAGATTTATATTCTCTAATTAGTCTAAATTAGGATGGATAAGACAGTAATGATATTAATTATAATTCTAGTTGTTGTTTTAGGAATATTTGCAATTACTATAATGGGTGGAAATGGTGGAGCAACAGGAAGTGCTGTTGCAAATTCGTATCCTGCACAATATTCTGGTGGTGGATGTGGACTATAATATTTTAAAATGAGTTTTAAATGCAACCCTTGTAACAGAGATTTTAATTCAGAAGAGAGTTTAAAACAACACAATCTTGCTAAACATACAAATAATGAAAAAAAAGAAAAGATAAATTCTAGGAAATATTTTGTTTTTGGTATAGTTGGTTTAATAATTATTCTTTCATCATTTACTGTTTATTCTTATATGAATAAACCTGGAGGTTATGATGATTTTGCAAATTGTTTGAGTGATATTGGAGTAGTAGTCTATGGAAATGATTTTTGCAGATTTACAAATGAACAATTAAATTTTTTTGGCAAATCAAAAGAAAATTTAAATTATATAAAATGTTTTGATAATAAAAAATTGTGTAATGAAAAAGGAATTGAAATTACCCCCACATGGGAGATAAATGGAAAAATGTATGAGCAGGTTCAAGATTTTGAAAAATTATCTCAAATAAGCGGATGTAAATTATAAGAGTAACATTTTTATACTAAATTAGAGGCTATATTTTATGGACAACAAAAAACTCGGGACATTATTTATTGTATTTAGTATTGTTTTTTTAGCGTTTTTATTTTATTTTAATATTAATATGTCTCAAAAAGCAAATGAATTAGGATGTTTTGTGAGTAGCGAATGTGTGAAAGTTGAGAATTTTTTAAATGCAACTAATGTTGGATTTGGATTTTTTGGTTTTATGTTTGGATTAGGATTTTATTTATTATTCTTTAATAGAACAGAAGATAAGATATTAAAAAAATTAGAAGAAGATAAAAATAAAAAAATAAATGATTCAAAGTTTGATACAATTCTAAAAGCTCTTGATTCTTATGAAAGAAAAGTTATGAAAGCTGTAAAAGAACATAATGGAATTACTCAAAATATTTTAAGATTAAGAACAGATATGTCAAAAGCTAAATTAAGTTATGTCTTGCAAGAATTAGAAAAGAGAAATCTAGTTAAAAGAGTAAAAAAAGGTAAGACATTAGAAGTTTTCTTGAAAAT
>CAZSNJ010000018.1:0-11967 GCA_964608525.1 Candidatus Woesearchaeota archaeon
TCCAGATAAACTATTTCTAAAATTAAAATTCTTAATATTTGTCCATTCAATTTTACTAGTTAATGTAATTTTCTTTGATTTTTCAATTAATCCAAATTTATCTAGACCCATATAAATAAATCCTGTAAACATGGCAATTGCCATTGCTGCAAAAATAAACCATAGTGCTTTAATTCCAAAAAAACCAAATAATAATATTGTAATAGGTAAATTAGCCCATGGGGAAGCTAAAAGAAAAGTAATAACAGCAGGAATTCCTGCACCTTTTTTATATAATTGCATTGAAATTGCAAGAATTCCATGAGAGCATGCAGACATTAAAAAACCAAAAATAACAGCATAAAATATTGTTCTTTTTTTCTTTTGACCCAGATATTTAAAAATAAATTCTTCTGGAATAAAATAATCAATTATCCCACCAACTAAAAATCCCAGGATAACTGCCCACCAAATTAATTTGATATATGATAATAAACTTTCATTTAATTTCTCAAATATGGGGAAAAAAGAAATAAGAAATATTAAAATAAAAATACTTCCAAATATTTTTAGGTTTTTTCCTATTTTTATTTTTCCATTTTGTTCACAATGATTACAATGTTCTTGTTTCATAAAAAAGAAAGATGGATTTAATTAATAAGTCTTTAGAAATGAGAACATTCTTTTGAAACATAATCCTCTTTTAATCCAGCTAGATTTTTACATTGCCAATTCCAAAGTTCAGTTTTATAATCTCTTCCAATAACTTCGTGATCTAAGGATCCAGCCCTTCTACCCCCGGTTTTAGTAAGAAGATATGCAATTTTAGATATTTGAGTATCCTCAAAGTTTTTCTCTCCATTCATTAATTCTTCATAATATTCTTTTCCACCAACTAATTCGGTAAATTCCTCTTTATTAAATTCTAAATCTGGACTTAATAATCTTTCTAATTTCTTTTTTAATTTTCTAGCTTTTTCTTTTGACACCATTTTATCCTATAAAATAATGCTGTTTTTAAAACCTTCTAAATAAACCATCTACTCAAAAATAGTATAAGTGCTAAAAGTATAGTAATAAAATAAGCGCCTTTATTCCATGCGTAAACTTTTTATTAGATTTTTAGAGAATCACTTCTTATTTCTTTTTCCAAAGTTAATTTTTTATCTTACCCAAACATTTCTTCAATATCCTTAACATTAATATCTTTAATCACACTTCCATCATCAACCATTAAATCCTTAACTAACTTTTTCTTTGATTCTTGAAGCTTTAAAATCTTCTCTTCAATAGTATTTTCACAAATCATTTTATATACAAAAACTTTTTTATCCTGTCCTATTCTATGAGCCCTATCCATTGCCTGCATTTCAACAGCAGGATTCCACCAAGGATCAAGAATAAAAACATAACCTGCACCTGTTAAATTAAGTCCAAGGCCTCCTGCTTTAATGCTTATTAAAAAACTTTGAGCAAAAGAACTTTCTTGAAAATTTTTCACTATTTTTTCACTATTTTTAGTTTTACCATCTAAATAAGAAAATTTCAAGCCTTTCTTTTCAAATTCATCTTTTACAATTGATAACATCTTAACAAATGAAGAAAAAACTAAAACTTTATGACCTTCTTTTAATAATTTTTCTATCTCAATCATAAGTAAATCAAACTTAGCACTACCTCCAGAATATTTTGGATCAATCATCCTAGGATGCAAACAAATTTGCCTTAGTTTCATTAAACCTTCTAAAATCTTCATCCTTGAATTTCCTATCCCTTTTTCTTTAATTTTATTTTTAATTTCATGCTTGTAATAATCTTTCCAAGTGTCATAAATATCAGTTTCTTCTTTAGAAAAACTGCATTTTAATATCATTTCAGTTTTTTCTGGCAATTCATCTGAAATAATATTTTTAGTTCTTCTAAGAATAAATGGATTAATTAGTTTTTTTAATAAATTACTTATATTTTTATCATGATCTCTTTCAATTGGAAGAACAAAATTCTCTCTAAAAAATTCATATCCTCCAAGATAACCTGGATTTAAAAATTGAAACAAGCTCCAAAGCTCCATTAAATTATTTTGAATTGGTGTTCCTGAAATTACAAGACGATTTTTTCCTTTAAGTAAATAAGCACTTTTAGCACTAACTGAAAAATGATTCTTAATTGTTTGAGCTTCATCAAGTACAATATAATCAAACTCAATTTCTGAAAATAATTTTAAATCATTTCTTAAAACACCATAAGTTGTAATAATCAAATCACTTTTTTTTACTTTTTCATTAAATTTTGCAGTAGAATTTTTATTTTTAACATTAATTCTATTTTGACCATGATGTGTATAAACATCTAAATTAGGCGTAAACTTTTTTATTTCTTCTTTCCAATTAAAGATTAAAGATGTTGGAACAACAACTAAAAAAGAACTATTTTTTTTCTCATCTTTTAGTTTTTGAAGTAAACTTAAAGTTTGAAGGGTTTTACCAAGACCCATATCGTCTGCTAAAATTCCATTAAATCCAAACTCATGTAAAAAACAAAGCCAATCATATCCTATTTTCTGATAGTTTCGTAAATTTGCATTAACATTCTTTGATAGAGGAATTTGTTTAATTTTTTCAAAATTCTTTAAATTATTAATAATTTTTTTTACATTTGAATCAAGATTAACATTTGCTGAAAGTTCAATTAAACTATTAATTATTGATAAATGGTATTTAGAAAGTTTTGATTTTTTATTTTCTAAATCAAAGAACTCAGAATATCCTTTTAAATTTTCAATCCACTTTTTTGGAATAACTGCAGATTTTCCATTAGATAATTCAACAAATCTTTTATTTTCAAAAATAGCATCTAAAACATCATGAATATTTACTACCTGTGAGCCAAATTTAATATCTCCAGAGATGTCAAACCAGTCTTTTTCACTTTTAACCTTTAAATTTAGTTTGGGATATTTTTTTACAATTTTAAAATTAAAGAGTTTATCTTCACCTAAAACATCAATTCCTGAATTTATAATCCTTTGAATTTGAATTGAAACAAAATCTACTAAATCTTCATCTAAAATAAACTCGTCTTTTGTATCATGAATCACAACAGCATTATCATTTAATATATCTACTATTTCTTCTTCTCTTTCTAAGTCACGAGAAATCTCATAAATAACATCGTTCTCAATGATTACAACTTCCTTACTTTTTGAAAAATAATCTATTTCTCTTCCCAAATAATCAAATTTAAGATTTATTTTAATATTTTGTCCGAACTTTTCCAAATAAAGTTTTGGCTTTGGAATAGTTGATTTTGATTCTATCTTTAATTCTCCTGAAAGATTAAATTCAAAATTATCTAAAATCTTTTGATAGTATTTAGAAAAAAACTCTTTTAATTCTTTTTCATTTAATTCTATTTTTTTAGGAAGTTTAATGATTTGCCTTATAAGATCTAGATTTTCAGAATTTTTATACTTATAAAAACATCTTTTATTATTTTCAAATACCCAAAGTGTTGTACTTCCTATTTCAAATAAATTCATATTCAGTAAACTTGTTTTTTTCTTCCCTGAAACAAAAAAAGGTTCAAGAAGATATTTATCTTCTTTATTTTTTATAATATTCCAAACAATTTTAAAATTATCTTGGCTAAAAGTAGCTCCTAAAATTATTTCTTTTTCTTCAAAATATATATCTTTTAACACAGGCATCATTAAATCAGTGCCAATATCATAGAATCTATTTTTAGAAAGGCCTGAAATATAATAACCTATTTCTGAGTTTTCTGTATTATTAATATATGTTAAAACCTTTCTTACGCTTTTGCTTATTTGCCATTTTAAAGCATCAAAGTTTTTAGCATTAAATTTTGCAGGATACCCATAACCACCATCTTTTTTAATTACTCCTCTTTCTATTTTTAAACTTTGAGTTTGATTATCAAAATCTTCAAAATTAAAATAGATCATACTTTTTTGACCTCCCTTTTCCTTTTTTGGAAATAAATTTTTAAAATAATCCAAATCATTGTCTATTTTATCACTTGTAGATTTTTTTTGAACTTTCAATTTAGAACTGAAATAATTTATCTTCTTTTGTAAGAGTTTATATAATAGTGCTGCTCCAATATGTTCACATGCTTTTTCACTAACTCTATTCGTACAACTACAAAAAGATACAAATTCTTCATTGATAACTTCTAAGTTAACATCATAACTTTTATCTTTAGGCTTTATTAAAGCAAAAAAAGTATCAATTGAATCAGCAGTATTTTTAACAATATTTAGATTTTTATAAATTTTAATTGCATCAAATAAGTATTTCTCATGCACATATGTATAAAAGATATCTATTTGACTTTTATTTAATCCTAATTCTACTAGTTTTTTTTCAATATCTTCTTTTTTTAGTTTTACCATTTAAAAAAAGGATACGAGGGGTTTATATTATTTTGGGTTAATTTGAAAATTGAGAGAAGTTACTAATTCTTTGGTAAAAGATTAAATAAACCATCTACTCAAAAATAGTATAAGTGCTAAAAGTATAGTAATAAAATAAGCGCCTTTATTCCATGCGTAAACTTTAGCTCCATCAAAAGGCATAAAAGGAATCATATTAAATAAAGCAAGAAGTGAATTTATCATAACTCCATAATTTAAAAATAATCCTAAAATCCCGTTTGTTGTAAAAATTAATAATAAGATTAAAAAAATTATTGCGAGGAGTATATTTGTCATTGGCCCCGCAAGAGATATTTTTCCATTTTTCTCTCTAGTTATAAATCCGCTAATAAAAACAGCACCAGGAGCAGCTAAAATAAATCCAAAAAAAGAAAATGCTATCGCTAGAAATAACATATTATAAAATGCTTTAAATTCTGCATAAAAACCATAACTTTGTGCAACATATTTGTGCATTAATTCATGTAATAAAAATCCAATTCCTGCAGTAAATAAAGCTATTCCTAAAGAAATAATAAATAATATTGGATTACTAAATAAACTACCAATTCCAGAAAATAAAATAGCAAAAGCAAGAGATATCATAAGCCATGCAAAAAATAGATCCTTTATTTCTCTATTTGTAAATTTCATTTTATAAATAAATTACATTTACAATAACCATCTTCTTTTATTTCTTTTTTATGGAATATACAAGGACAAATTATTTCTTTATCTTTCTTTTTATCTCCTGATAGAAGTCTACAAGGACAATAAATATCTCCTCTAAGTTCTTTATTTTTCAAAAGCCCACTAACTACTCCCTCAATTATTTTCCCATTAGAATTTAATCTAATCTTATTTTTTCTTGCATGCATCTCAAACTTTATCAATAGTTTTTCTCTATTGTTTTCCATTTAACATCCTAAACTTCCTTCAATAGGGCAGGATTTTGAAACAAGTCCTTCTTTTAATTGTCCTGGAAGAGATCCATTTGTAACATAATCTTCAACATAAGTATTATTCCATTCATGAGGATGATTCCAAAGAGTCCAGAAATATCTCCATTCATTCCATCCAACTCCTAATTCCCTTACATAAATATCATTTTCAGCTAATATCTTTCCAACTTTTCTTCCAGTCATACAAGGAATACTATAGCAATATACAATTATATCTTTATCTGGATTTTCTTTTTCTAATTTTTTAAATGAACTTACAATTCTTTCTACAGCTCCATAATCCGAGTGATCTCTATCTTTGTATGCAGGGATATTGATTGCCCCAACAATATGTTCTTCAATATACTCTTCCTCACTTCTTACATCAACTAAAGTAAAACTTTCATCACCCTTAGTCATTGCCTTTCTTAAGCCATGAGGACTTACAAGAACAGATGTTTCTGTTAGATAAAACTCTTTTATACGTTCATCTTCAGATAAAATTTTTTCTTGAGAATTATAAGATTTTAGAATTATGAAACTTCCTAAACTTCCAAATATAAAACCAAAAATTGATGCGAATATTATAAAGACATATATTTTCTTCATTCTCTTTGTCCTAAATATAGAAATATAATCATCAAACAAAAAGCAGTTAGTGCCATCATAGGGATTGTAATATATCCAAAATGAAAAGTATATTTCACACTACATGAAACAGCTTCTATTCCACAAGAAGTTGCATATTCCATTCTTTGAATAAGATAATGATTAAGAGCTATAAATGCTCCAATTATATTTAATGGAATTAAATAATAATGTGCTCTTTTAGCCTTTCTAAAAAGTGCAATACCTAGTAAAATTGTTTGTGGGTACATAAATATTCTTTGAAACCAGCATAATTTACACGGAGTATATCCTGCAATTTCAGAATAAAATAAACTTCCGAGAGTTGCAATTAATGCAACAATAAAAGATAAAAATAAAGAATTTTCTTTTATAATATTAAAATTAATTTTCTTTTTAGAAAAATATTGATAAACTAGAGATAATAAAAAAACTACTATGAAAATATCTCCAATAACCGTTAATACTGATAAAATATTTGTAACGAGTGATACATTTGCCATTTTATAAATAAAAAAATTTTGTTTATATATCTTTCGAATATAGAATAATCAATAACTTTAAATTATATTAATTCTTAATATTGAAAAGAAGGAGATTGAGATGAAAATAAGAAGATATCTAGATAAAGACAAAGAAAAAATAAAGAAATTTGTTGCTTCTAATTTAATGGATATCTTTAATACAGATACTATTGCAGGAGCAGAAGATTTAGAAGATATTAAAAAAAAGTTTGAAGTTTTATTTGTTATAGAACAAAAAGGAAAAATTATAGGAACAGCGGGAGTAAAAAAAATAAAAGGTGATGCAAGAGTTTCTAGGATGTATGTTAATAAATCTGAAAGAGGAAAAAGTATTGGAAACAAATTAATGAAAAAAGGAATTATTATTCCATCCTGGCTAGGTAAAAAACATTCTTTATTACACAGAGAAAGAAATTCCCTTGCAAAACAAGGGGAAAATAACCCAATGAAACAAAAAGAAGTTAGAATGAAAGTATCTAATACTTTAAAGCAAAAATGGAAAGATGATAAGAAATTTGCAAAAAGAATGTTAGATTCTTTTAAACATCTTGTAAAAAATAAATTTGAAGAAGAGTTCTCTAAAATTTGTAAAGAATATAATCTTTCTTTTAGTTATGTGGGAGATGGTTCTTTTTGGATTGGTCCTTGCATTTCAGGTAAAAGACGAAATCCTGATTTTAAACATTTAATAAAGAAAAAAATAATTTTATTAAATGGAGATTACTGGCATACTAAAAAAGATATTAATGAACAAATTATAGATTATAAAAACAAAGGATATAATGTATTATCTATCTGGCAAAGTGATTGGAATAATTCAAAAGAGATTATTATAGAAAAAGTTAAGAAATTTTCTAGTTAGATAAAGAACAACCACTTAATTTACTTAATTGTTCAAATGTTTGAGTTCCTTCATATCTAAACTCATCAATAAACCATGTTGGATAGGCTCTAATATCAACATCCTTACATACTTGATTCATTGGACCTCCTAATGGGCCGCATTCAATATAATTTACAAATTTAATAGAATCTCCAAAAAAACTTTTTTGTTGAGCGCAATGTGGGCATTCAAATGATCCATAAAATCTAACCTCTTTTTCTGTTAAACATTTCGCAAAATCATCATAATTTTTAGAATCTTCTTTTAAAATTACAAAAATTCCAACTACTAGGATAAGTATAATTATTCCTCCATATATTGAATTTTTATTTTTCATGTTTATATCTTGTAATCTTCTTTTTTAAATTTTTTCATCTGAAATTATTTTTGCTGAATAAGGTGAATGTACACTTGCAATAATTACATCTTTACTTGTTATATTGGAATTATATACAATAAATACTCTCTTACCAGACCTATCAACACTTTCTACCCCAGTTATGCTCCTTAAATCATATTCTATTGAAGGACCACATGAGCCACAAAATACACCTTCTATATCAAATATAATTAATTTTTCTCCTTCATTTTCTGGGATGATCTCTATATTTGCCATTTCAGGCATTCCATGAGATTCCGCCATTTCTTGTAAGTTTCCTAATGGTTTTTGATTTACTTCTAAATTTCCATAAACATTAGTTGCAATAATTCCAATAACAAAATAATTAATAATAAACCATCCAACAACCATAGAAATAACAGCAATACTTATTCCTTTCCAATTTTGTTTTATTGAATTAATATTACATACTCCTGACTCTCTTTTGACTAAATATAAACTAATTAATATCATTAAAACTATTCCTGAAACAATACTAACAATATGAAACTGGTGCATTACTGCCATTCCAAATGCTGTTCCAAGTCCAAGTAATACAATTATAATTGGAGCAATACAACAAGTTGTTGCAGCAAAACCTCCAACTATTCCTGCCCATAAACTATTCTTAGTTTTTGTTTTTTTCATTTTCAATTAAGGATTTTCCATCCTGCAAATGCAAGAGCAAAACCAATTATTGCAACTACTAATCCCCATGTTACATGTGCCCCATGATTGTGGTTCATTGGCATAGAACCATCCATTCCCATATCATTTCCACCAAAAATTGACATGTGAATGTCAGCTGGTAATAAAGAAAAGATAACTCCTCCTATTCCAATAATAAGTCCAATAATAATTAATGCTTTATTCATTTTTATTCACACCCTTTTTGTTTTTTAAAACTCTCCATAATAAATATAAAAATCCAATTAAGACCAATACTCCAACGTAATTGATAAATTGTAATGAAATAAGTTTATTTTGAATTGAATAGATAAATACTGTTAAATCTCCTGCACCTATTGAATCAACAACAAATGTCCCCCCATAGATAATAAAAACAAGCCCCATTAATATCAATAATCCTCCACTAATTATATTTGTAATTGAATATCCAAGGCGTTTATTAATTCTATTCATAAAATCTGCAAAATTATATTTATCAAAAAATATTGCAATTAAAAATAATGGAACAAATAATCCAAGTGAATAAAAAAACATTAAAAAAGCTGCATAAAAATAGCTTTGTAGTGTTCCTGCAATTAATAATATTCCAACCAAAATTGGACCTACACAAGCAGTAAAACCAAGTGCAAATAATACTCCAAATAAAAATATTCCAAAAGGAGTTTTACTTGTTTTTTTATTTAATTGAATTCCAGAGAATCCTTTTCCAAAAAAAGCCATTAATCCAAAAAGAATTAAAATAAATCCAGCAAAACTAACAAAAAAACTATTAGCTTGCTGAAACATTGCTATACTTCTTCCTAAAAAGGTTGCAATTAAACCAAGAATAACAAACACTGGCATAAATCCTAAAAAGAAAAATAAAGTCATTTTTGTAAGTTCTTTTTTCTCTTTAAATGAATAAGCAAAAAAAGCAGGTAAAATAGCTAAACTACAAGGAGTTAATAATCCTATTATCCCTGCAAGAAAGGCAACAAGAAAAGATAAATTCTTAAAATAAAATTGAGCTTGCTCTTTATTATAGTCAGCTATTTTTTGAAGATTTGTAGGTAAATTTGTTTCATTTTCTTCATGAGCTAAAACTAATGGAGAGAAGATTAATAAAAAAATTATAATTACAATTGATACTTTTTTCATTTTATTCTAATGTTTTAGTATTTCCAAGTCCCTCAGGTTGTCTCATAACAAACCATCCATCATCTTCAACTGTTCCAACTTGAGTCCATGCATTAACAAATAGTGGATAAAAATTAGCTTCTTTTGATAAAACAATTATTGGAATTTTAGTTATATTATATTTTGAAATTAATTGTTGTCCATCACTAGAACTTACATCATATGTATTTTCATTATTGATTATAACTCCTAAATTCTGTAAGATCTGTTTATTTATTGTAACATCATAGCAATCAGTACAAGTTTCATCAATTAACATTACTAAATCAGCTAAACCAATTATTTTATTGTTTGATAAATTTCTATATGGAGGACTTGTTGAATGAAGTGCATAAAATCCTTGTTTATTTTCTAAACCAAGTTGACTAAGACTTTGTTTAATATTGTCATAATAATCTATATCATCTGAAATTAAAATTGCAGGAATTTGTTTTACTTCAAATTTATTTATAAATTCTTTACCTTCTTTAGAATTATATTCTACTTTTTTCCAATCAGATATTAAAACTCCAGATTCTCCTAGGCTAAGAGGAATTGTTTCTAAACTAACGCATTTTTCACATGATGAATCAGTAATTTCTATTAATTCTACTTTTCCTTTAATTTCATTTGCAACTAAATCAAGATATGGAGAATCAATTTTATTAAGTACTAATGAATCATCTAATAATTCAAAATCATTAAAATGTGTTTTATTATTCTTTATTTCTCCAGAAATTATTACAGAAGGTAATTTTTGAATATTGTATTTTAAGATTAATTCTTTTGCTTCACTAGAATCTTGTTCATATGTATTTTCATTTAAGATTTCAACATTTTGAGTTTTTATAGATTCAATAATACTAGATGTATCAGAACAATCAGAACAATCAATTATACTTAATTCAATTTTAACTGGTTTATTTGCCTCTTTTACTTCACCTAATTTTGATTCTAAAATAGAACTCGAATTTGTAGTAATAAAGATATTTATTATAAATAATATAACTAAGATTCCAATTAAAGTCATAAATATCTTAGGATAATTTTCTTTTATTTTTCCTTCTAATTTCTTTAATTGTTCATTCTCTTTTTCCATCTTTTATAAATAAATTAACAACCTCCAACCATTCCAGGGAGATTTTGCAAATTAGTTGGAACCCCTCCTGCATCTGAACTTGCATCAGATGTTTGAGAATTTAAACTAGTTGATTTAATAGAGGTAGTTGATCCTACTTCACCTATATCACTTTTCATATTAAAAAGCTGAACTGTTTGTACAGCACTTATTAAAACTAATAAGAAAAGTACTCCAACAACAATAACTTTGTTATCCATATTCAATTTAGACCTCCTTTCAAATTGTTTTTAATCATTTTAGTGCTTCCTCTAATTTCTCTTTATCAAATCCTACAATTATTTTTCCATCAATAATTGTTACAGGTGTTCCTCTTTGTCCTGATTTTTCTATCATTTCTTTTGCTAATCTTTGATCTGAAGAAACATTTTTCTCAGTAAATTTTACTCCTTTTTCTTTTAGTAATTCTTTTGCATCATTACAATGCGGACAACCATCAAGTGTATAAATTGTTACTTTTTTCATTTTTAACAACCTCCTACCATCCCTGGAAGAGCAGTTTCTATTTCTCCACCAGATGCTTTTAAAGCTAAATTTACCATGTCTCTTGGAAACCATAATGATTTCCATTTCATTGCTTCACGCAAAACTTCAGCATCGTTCATATTAGTATCTTTCATTAATAGCATAGTTAATGATTGTATCCCGGGATTATGTGCACATCCACAAGTTAGATCCCCTTTACTATTTATTCCTATTGGACCAACACCACAACAAAACTCACAACTAATTCCTACAGGTTTTGTTGCTAGATTAAGATATCTATCCCAAACTTCTGGATTATTTTGTTTTATATCTGCTTTTACATTATTATAATTATCTGCAAGAAGACTAAGTGCTGCAATAGGATCATCAAAACTTATACCCATTGATGCCCCGTAATCAGGAGTTCCTTGAGTAATCATCATAGCAATTGCATCTTGGTCATTTCTAATAGTTTCAACAGGAAAAAGTGTTGCAACTGCTTGTGAAGTTGTTGTTATATCATAAATTTGAGAAGGATCTAGTTTTTGAATTCCTGCACTAAATTTAGGAGATATTGAAGAAATTTGCCATTGATTAAATATTACTAAAAACGCCACAATTCCAATTAAGATAAAAATATGTTTTTCAGATATTTTGTCCTCTACCATTTTAATTATATTAGAAAATAAAGCTTTTAATATCTTAGGGTGTGAACAAACAGCCTAAAAAGCCTTAATATAGTTAAATTTAA
>CAZSNJ010000019.1:0-11295 GCA_964608525.1 Candidatus Woesearchaeota archaeon
ATCAGAAATCCCAGCTTTTCTAGTCGCATCAATTACTTCATCTACATCTTTATATGCATAGGGTGCTTCTTCAGAAAGTCCCTTAAGACTTCCTGACTTTACTTCTATTCCTTTTTTAGACAGGTCTGATTTAACTTCTTCTCCTCTTTTTTGTCTTAAGGCTTGATGTCTTGACATTACTCTTCCTGCTCCATGAGCAGTACTTCCAAATGTGATTTCCTCTGCTTTTTTTGTTCCAACTAAAATATAACTTGAAGTTCCCATACTTCCCGGAATTAAAACAGGTTGTCCAACATGCCGATAAACTTTTGGAATTTCTTTTCTTCCAGGACCAAAACTTCTTGTCGCCCCTTTTCTTAAGACTAATACTTCTTTTTCTTTACCATTAACAATATGCTTCTCAAACTTTGCAATATTATGACATACCTCATATACTACTTCAGCCTTAAAATTAGGAAAAATTCTTTTCATTGCTTCTCTTGTCCAGTGAGTTATAAGTTGTTTATTTGCAAATGCAAAATTAACAGCAGCAGCCATTGCTCCAAAATATCTTTTACCTAATTCTGAATTTATTGGTGCATTAATTAATTCTCTATCTGGTAAATTTTTCCAACCATATTTATCTTCCATTAATTTAATATAATCACTTGCTACCTGATGTCCTAAACCTCTACTTCCACAATGAATCATAATTGTTATTTGACCTTTTTCTAAACCAAAAATTTTTGCAATTTTTTTATCATAAATTTCTTCAACATATTGTAATTCTAAAAAATGATTTCCAGCACCTAAACTTCCTACTTGGGGCATTCCTCTTTTTTTTGCTCTTTCACTTACATAATCAGGGTTTGCTTCATTCATTTTCCCTTCTTCTTCAGTATGTGAATAATCTTCTTTTTTTCCATAACCTTTTTTTACAGCCCATTGTGCTCCTTCTTTTAAAACTTCATTTAATTCTCCTTCACTTAATCTAATTCTCCCTTTTTTTCCAACTCCAGAAGGAATATCTCTAAATAATTGAGAAGAAATCTGTTTTTCTTTTCCTTTTAAATCTTTTTTAATTAAATTTGTTCTTAAAAGTCTAACTGAGCAGTCAATGTCAAAACCAATACAACCAGGGCTAATTACACCTTTTTCCAGATCAAATGCCGCAACTCCTCCTATCGGCATAGCGTAGCCCATGTGTGAGTCTGGGCATAAAATAACATTATTAATTAATCCAGATAATGTAGCTACATTTATTGCTTGTTTAAATGTAGAGTCTTCTTTTATTTTTTTTAGTAATATTTCTGAGGCATAGATTATAACTGGGACTTTCATCTGACCAGTTTTTTCAATTTGCCATATATTATCATTTATCTTCTTGATTTTAACCATTTTTCTTTTTCTTCTTTATTTATTAAGTTATTTTTTATAATTTTTTTAATTTCTTCTTTTTTATTTATATTTAATTCAAAATAAATTGTTCCAATACCATTTTTTCTTTTATTAACTCTAGATTCTATATCAAATAGATTATTTAGTCTTTTTTGTAATTTAAGGAGATTTTTTTCTTTATTAGATATAACTCTCATTATCCAAGTGCCTTTTTTAATTTTTCCTTTTTTCTTTAGTAAGTTTCTTATGAATTTTTTAAGTTTGAAGATTTCTGTTGGAAAGTTCAAATAATAATTTACAAAATCATTTACAGCTATTTTTAATTTTCCCTTTTTAGAAGGATGTAGAAATCCAATTTCTTTCTTAAACTTAACTAGATTTTCTTTTCCATATATATGTAAAGAGAAAATATTTCTGTCATCCCTTTTTTTGAGTTTAGATTTGATATTTAGTTTTTTTAATGTTATTTTAACTTGAGTTAGCCCTTTTTGATTAACAGAATCTAATCCTATATGTCTATTTTGGTGTGTTTTACAAACCACCCATCCCTCACAATCAAAAAAAGCCCTCAACCAAATTCTTGATAGCTTTTTATTTAAAAAGGGCATTTTCCATTCATATGAGTGAAAACTTCCAAAAGAGTTTATTAATCTTTGATGAATTTCCTTAGAATTTTTTACACATCTTCCATCTTTCTGAATAATTGCTTTAACTCTAAAGACTTTTCTAAATCTGTTTTGAAAATCTTTTAATAAAATTAGATTAGTATTTCTAAGCCCGATTGCATAACACTTCCATTTATCTGGCTTTGTCAAATATCCATCACCACATAAATAAGCATGAATTGCAGCAAGGTCTTCATTGAATTTCATAAGTAGTTAAAGAATTCAAAGTTTAAATACCTTATGTTTATCAGGTAAAATTCATTTGTTTTTAATATATAATTTTCTAAGCATCTAAAACAACTTGAGTAATCCATTTATTTTTTTGTTTTTTCACAAACATTTCATTATATGTTACTGCCTTTATATCAATATGTATCTCATAATTTTTAGCATTATCCCCAAAAATTTCTGCTTCAAGTTTTAACTTTTTTTTATTAATTTTTATACTATTTATTCTTGATAAAAAGAAATTTTCAGAATCTAGTAAAAACAATAATTCTTCTAGAAAATTATAAAGTAGAGATTCAAAATCTTTTCCTTTAACAATAATTTTGAATTTTTTCTTTTCTTTAATCTTTTCATCAGACATTGAATTAAACATAGCTAATGCTGAATTTTCAAATACTTCTTCAATATCTTTTCCATATGCTAGAAATTTTATATCTGCTATATGCTCTAGAAATTTAAATTTTCTCATTTTCTCCAACAAAATAATTTCAATTGTCTTGGACTATATATCTCTAAATTAGCACTTATTACAACAGATTGAGCATAAATATCTTTATTGAGATATTCATCTAATGCACAAATTTTATCCATCTCACATATTTTTGCTACACATTCCAAATAACTAGGAGTTCTTTCATTTATTCTATCTTTAACACTTTTTGGGAAGGATTCATTTTCCCAGTTCATTGGAAGATTAATCTTCAATATATCTTCTCTTAAATTATCATCTAATTCAACTTCTCTTAAAATAGAAAGTTCTGCTTCATAAACTTTTGGAGAAATATCTTTTTTTGTGATATATCCCTTATCAATAACTATAAGTAATACACTTGCAATCAATAATAAGGCAATAAATGCCTCAACAACCTTTACCCAAGCTTTTTTTTCCATATATTTTGATGTAAATTTAATTCAATAACTAAAAATCCTCCTTATTTTGAGGAATGAGAGGTTTTATAGTTATGATAATATTATAGATAAGTATAGAAAAGTTTATAAAGGTTAATATTATAGTTATAATATGAAAATAACAAAGAAAATAGTAAAAATAGCACAAAGTTTAGGGATGATAATAGATAAACCCATATTAGAAAAATTGAAAATAAAAAAAGGGGATTATATTGAAATAGACCTAAAAAAGGTAAAATGAAAGCATATAAACTAAGAATTTATCCAAATAAAGATCAAAAAGAGAAATTAGAATTTGTCTTAGAGATGTGCAGACAAACTTATAATTTGTTACTTCATGAATTGAATGAACAAATAGTTATAGATAAATCCCAAATCCAAGGGATAATTCCAGATATGAAGATATGTAATCCAAATTTAAAACAGATTTATTCTAAAACACTTCAATATGAATGTTATAGATTATTTTCTAATTTATCTGCATTAAGAGTTTTGAAGCAGAATAAAAAGAAAGGTGGAAGATTAAGATTTAAGGGAAAAGGATGGTTTAAAACAATTAATTATAATCAGAGTGGTTTTAAATTAGATAAAGAAAATAAAAGACTAAATCTTTCTAAAATAGGAAATATAAAAATAAAACTTCATAGAGAAGTAGAAGGAAATATAAAACAAATCACAATAAAAAAATCTATTGATAAATGGTTTGCTACAATTATTACAGATAAGATAATAAGGAAAAAATGTGGGGATAAAGTTATTGGAATTGATTTAGGAATTAATAATTATTTAGTTGATAGTGATAATAACAAAATAGAAAATCCACAAATTCTTAATAAGTATCTTAATGAATTAAAGATTAAACAAAGAAAATTAAGTAAAAAGAAAAAAGGAAGCAATAACAGAAAAAAAGCAAGAAAACAAATTGCTAAATTATATTCAAAAATAGAAAATATAAGAAAAGATTTTTTGCATAAATTGTCTACAAAATTAGTAAAAGAGTGTAAAACAATTGTTATAGAAGATTTGAATATAAAACAGATGTCTCAACAAAACTATTTCAATGCAAGAAATATGCTTGATTGTTCTTGGGGTAAGTTTATACAGTTTCTTACATACAAGGCTGAAAGTGCCGGTTGTAAAGTGATTAAGATAAATCCTAAGAATACAACTAAAATGTGCTCTCATTGTGGTAATCTTCAAAATATGCCCTTATATAAGAGAACTTATAAATGTAAGAATTGTGGTCTTATCATAGATAGAGATTACAACTCAGCAAAAAACATTCTAAAATTAGGGCAGGAATTGTCCTATGTGGAGAATAACTCCCCTGTTCATATAGAACAAGAGTTATCTATGAAGCAAGAAGCTATAACCTCAAAATGAAAATTTTAGGTTGTTGTAGTTCACGTTTATATTTATTACCATACATTGATTAGTAAAAATCCTGATTTAACATTTGCTTCTTCATCAATATATTGTATTGGTGTTTCATCTACATATATATTGATTGGCAAATCACTATTATTTGTTTCTGTAATAGCACTTCTATTATTATTTATAAGGCTAAAACCAAATTCTGTTCCTTCAAGAATGTTTAGTTTTTCTTTTAGTTTTTTATAATTTTCTTTATGTTCTTCTGTTATATTTTTTATTTTTGTTTCATAAAGATGTCTATCTGTCTTTATTAATTCAATTGAATATTCCTTATTTTCTTTTGGTTTTGAACAAGCTTTAAGATCTCCTGAAAAATTCTTAAATTGTTCATTAGAATAATAAATTTTGAAAAATCTTGTATTGTTATTTTCAAATTCTATATTAGTACCTTTTATGTCAAAATTTAAAGAGTTATCATCCTTATCTTTCACAATCATATTTGATCCTTCAACTCCGCTTATTTGTGAAATTTCTAGACAATCTTTTTTAGATACGTCATAACTTTCATTAATATATACTGTTACACTTGTTAGATTTGCCGAAAACAATTTGTCTAATTCTATCCCTAAATAATTTAATAGGAATTGCTTATCTTTTTCTACTTTTGTTGCAGGTTCTATAACTGAATATAAAAAAGCTAAAAAAGTTACAAATATTACAAATGACAACATTACACCAACATGTGAACCTCTCTTATACATAATATAAAATAAATTTCTATATTTATTAAATGTGTGTTTAAGAATCTATTAACCCAAAAACACACTCGCTCCTGCAGAAACTAAAAACGAAATTAACATTAAAGCAAAAGAATGTTTTATTCCTGATTTTACACTTCCTTCTGCAAGTCGTCCAATTACAAGTCCACTAAAAAATCCCTGTATAAGAAGTAAATATAAAAAAGAACCAGTTAATTCTCCTTGACTAAGTTTTTCTCCTTCTGAAATTACTCCAACAGATCCTATTGTTTCTACATCTGCAATACCTGAAACCATTGGAAGTATTTTAAATTGCATTACAAGGACAATTACCATAAATACAAGAAATATAATATATCCCTGAACAACTAGTGTTGAAATAACAGCCTTTCTTTCTTTTTTTAATTTATCTGAAGTACTAACAGCACCTGCAACAGACTCAAGTATTTCTCCTATATTTCCTCCTGCCCTTTCAGCTTGCCCAATTAATGTTAAGGTTCTTGAGATTGTCTTATTATTTACATCTTTTGAAAAAACATCTAATGCAAAGTTTAGTGGAATTCCTAGTGAAATTTGATTTGCTAATTTTCTAATATTCTCACTTAAAACACCATAGGGTTTGTTTTTTACATTAACTATACTTTTACTTATTGGAGTTCCTGTTTTCACACTTTCAACCAAGTTTCTTGCAAATTCTAAAAACATTTCTTCTTTTTCATTATTTATTCTTGTTTCATAAATTATTGAAAAAACAAAAGGTGAAACTCCAACAATTATTCCTAGCCCAATTATTAGAAAGAAATATTTATTTCCAATTAAAAATAATGAAGAAATTATAATTACGAGTGATAAACCAATTCCAACCCAGTGTATTTTTCCTATTTCCATTTTATTCTCCTGAATGTTTTAAATGTAAAAATGTTAAAAAAACAATATTCATAACTGATACACCTAAAACCATAATTAATGTAATCATTGATGTACTTAATGATATTCCGAGTCCACTTATTTTCATCATCATTAATAACAACATTAAAATCATTGGAGCTGCAATAACAACACTAATATAAATATCCATAAATGTTTCAGCAGATCTAGTTTTTTTCTCTTTTTCAACTCTATATTCAAAAAGTAAACTTTGAGCTCTTTTATCAAAAAAGACAGGAAGATTTCCTCCAGAATTTATTGTTGTTGCAATACCCTTAAGTAATTCTGTAAGTTTTTTGCTTGGACTATTATTTGCACTATTTCTAAGTGCACTAACTAAATCATACCCCAAAATATTAATATCATTTATTAATTTTGTAAATTCTTTTTTTAGATAAGGATATTCTTTTGTTGATATAATTATACTAAATATCTTGCTAGGTTCAATCATTGATCCTGAAATTGCAGCCATATTTATTGTTGCAAAAGGAAGTTCTTGATTAATTTTCCATGCAGCAGATTTTTTTTCCATTGATGGATAAAAATATGTAATTAAAAAAGTTCCAATTGGAATTACAAGTAAAATCCAAAATATTTTAGAGAATCGTGTAAAAATCCCTTCAGTAACTTTAGTTAAGATAGGAAGATTAGAGCCTATATTAAAAAATAAGAAAAATATAAGTAAAAAGAAGGAAACAATTATTGATAATAATGTTGTAAAAAAGATAACAGATATATAACTTTTTGGAAGAAATTTTAAATTAGCTTTTAATAAATTAGTCTCTAAATCTTTGAATTTTCCTTTTTTTAAAAGAGATATTGCAGAATTAGAAAAGATTTTATTTGCAAATTCAATATAACTGCTTGGTTTTATTATCTTTTTTTCAATAATTTCTTTATTCTTTTTCTTTATTCTTTTTAAAGTTCTTTTTTCAAGGTTTGATATTGGTAATTCACTTTTACTAGGTTTTCTAATTAATACTTTTTCACTTTTATCCTCTAATTTAACTGGAGAAATAAAAGTCTTTCTTTTTTGAGGTAATTGTTTTATAAGAGTTATTTTTTTTAGTGTTTCTGGAATATCTTTATTTGTTTTCTTTAATAAATTCTTTAAAGAATTTATTTGTGAAGAAATCATATTTTTTTCTTCAGTATCTTTAATATTGGCAAGATTATTCACTAAGGAATTTAATTCTGTGATAATTTCTGTTTCCTTAGAAATTTTATCTTTTAGTTCTTTAAATGAAGTCATTTTAATACCTCTCTAATTTTTTCTTGAATTTGTAGTATGAGTTTTTTTGATTTACTAAAATTTTCATAATCTTTTTTATTGTAGAATTCTTCTAGTTTTAATTCAGCTTCTTTTAATGTTTTAATCATCTGATTAAGAAGTGAAATATCCTCTTCTTTCATATTTAGAAAAAGGAAATTGTCTTATTAAATATTTTGATTTATTTAAATTCAAAATTTGAAGGATTAATAAAATTAGGCAAAACCTTATTTCTTTTTTTCAAGTACATAAGGAATATCAAAACTATATGGGCATCCAACACTCTCTTCTCCAACTTTATCAACATTTGGATGAGATGCTTTACATCTTTCCCCATGCCCACCAGTATTATATACACATTCACCAACATCGCTTGAAATCATATTGTTTCCAGGACTTTTATGTATTTCAACTTCAACATTCACAGGATTATCTAAAACTTCATTTCCAAGTTTATCTCGACCTTTACATTCAATTGGGTAATTTTGAGTTACAAATTTATCTATAGTCATAATTTTGAGTAATAAGTGACCTTTTTAAATCTTCCTTATGAATTATTACTCTAGAAATATATCACTCAACTCCAAATCTTCTTAAAACTTCTTCTGGTTTTTTATAATATTCATTAATTACTTCTTGGACTTTTTTAAATTCAAATATTTTATCAGTATATAATTTATAGAGCAATTGAACCCTTCTTTTAAATTCCAAATTAAGCTCTTCTATTTTTATACCATGTCTTTTTGTTATTTTTTCAAATATCTTGCTATTTCTTTTAAAATAAAATCGATCTTCATTTGGATTCCAGATAAAAGGAGTATTTGTCATTGCAATTCCTTCTGGATTTACATTTATTATCTCTACAATTTCTCTAAGTTTTCTTGTATCTTCCTTATTAACAACTGCATGACTCATAATACAAACACAATCGAGAACATTTAATAAAGTTGGAGAAAGTTCAATTGGAGGAGTTTCTAATCTTTTTATAACACTATCAACAGATTCTGCATGTATTGTACTAATAGAACTATGACCAGATGCCATTCCCTGAAATAATACAAATGCTTCTTTACCTCTAACTTCTCCTACAATTACATAATCTGGATTTTGTCTAAAAGAACTTTTTAATAAGGTAAATAAGTCTATTTCTCCAGTATTTCCAGAACCTGTTGCAATTCTTGAAACACTTGGAAGCCAATTTTCTCTTGGAAGATTTATTTCCCTAGTATCTTCAATTGAAACTACTCTTGCTTCAGGAGTGATAAAAAAAGCAATAGCATTTAGTAAACTTGTTTTTCCACTTGATGTTTCTCCTGTAATTAATATATTCATCTTATATTGAACGAGTAACCAAAAGTATGCAAGCATTTCAGGACTTAGTGTATTAAATGCTAATAATTGTATTGGGGCCCATGGAGTTTTTGTAAATTTTCTAATTGAAAAAGTTGGACCTCTTGTTGTAATGTCTTTTGTATAAGTTGCATTTACTCTTGACCCATCAGGTAAACTTCCATCAAGAATAGGTTGAGCATAAGAAATATATTTTCCCGTTCTTTGAGCGAGTTTTTCAACAAAACTTGAAAGATTTTCAATATTTTTAAAAGTAATATTTGTTTTAATGTTTCTATAAATTCTATGAACAATATAGATTGGAGTATTTACTCCATTACATTCAATATCTTCTACATAATAATCTTGAAGAAGGGGTTCTATTTTATTAAAACCCATAAAGTCTCTTGCTAAATAATAATATATTTTTTTATAACTCTCATAAGAAAGATTCATTCCAAGTTCAATTGCTAAAACTTTCAACATTTTATCAATATAATTTAACAATGCTTCTTTATTTTTTTCAATAATATTATTAAAATCAATCATATTTCTCATGGCTGAAATTAGTTCTTCCTTATATTTTGTTTCTTCTTCATTTAATTTTGGTTCTTCAACATCATATACTAATTCAGAAATTTTTGAATCCCAATAAATATGTACAAAAACAAATGGAGAAATTAAACTATATCTTATATTAATTGTTGTTTTATCTTTTATTTTTTTTAATGGAGGAACTTTTGGAGAAAAGTTTATCTCTACTTTTGGATAGTTTTGTATATTTTTTTCAATCAATTTTTCCATTTTTAAATTATTTCAAAATCTATTATTGGTTTTCCAGTATCATTATTCTCTCCTATATTTGAGATTGATAATTTGTACGGAGTTGATGCTTTGGTTATTGTTTTTAATTTATCTACTTTATTGTAAGTTAAATTATATTCACTATAATTACTTGTTAAAGTCACTGTATTAAATGTTCCTCTTTTTTTAGTATTTGCAATTATATTTCCCATGTAAATATCTTCTCCTGGTTGACTATAAACATGTCTGCTTTCTATTTCAAATACAATTAAATCATTTTTCCCATCTATTGTTAATATTCCTTTTTTTATTCCTAATTCAATTATTCTTTTATTTCCTTCTCCTCCTAATTCTATGATTCTGGAATTAATATCTTCAATTACTTCAATTGTTTGTTCAATTAATGCCTTATCTCTAAGTTCTTCTATATTAGGTTTTACAAAAGCTAAAACTGCTCCAATCATTACAAATGCAATTAAGGTATATATTACTGTTTCAACCCAAACCTGACCTCTTTTCATATTTAATTGAATAAGAATTAATTTAAATAATTAATGTTTGAAAAATTTATTGAATTAAAAGTATACAATCATCAATTTCTGATAATGAATCAGAAATCTCGCACTGACTTCCATCTATAAAAGGAGCTATTTTAATGAAGGTTGGTTTTCCTATTTCCGATATATTGGCAACATAAGTTAAACCGGCATTTTTATTAGGGAGTTTTACATCCTCATTATAATTTCCATTATAATTTCTAATAAAAGAAGATCCTAATTGAGGTATTTCAAAACTTTTTGTTTGATTTTTTCCAGAAATTGAAATTAGTAATTTATCAACTTCTATATCTTTAATATCTATTGAAAACCGAAATTCATCTGAACTAGAATTATAACAAGTATATTGGCTGTTTATTGTTGCTTTTTCAAAATTCCCAAAACAAGAATTAACAGTATCAATTTTCTCATTAATTATTCCTTTTATTGCTCCCCATACAATACCTACAGCAACTAATACTAAAAGTACTAAAATAATTGTTGCAACAACTCCAGATAATCCTTTTTTTAACATTTTTATTATATGATTAATTCATATCCATGTTGTTTTTCATCACATACAAAATTTTTCTCTCCTAATTCAGATTCTCCACGTAAAACAGGAATTAATGTTATTTTATTTGAATTTCCAATATCTATTTCACCAGAAAAAGCTCCCCCTTGGTTTAATCCAGATTCAGGCCAACTAGAAGAAAGATCAGTTATATCTTTTGTTTCATGATGTCCTTCACCAGATAATTTTATTCTTATATTATAAATAGGAACATTTCCATTATTAGTTATATATAATGTATTTGCAGAATATCTTGTATCAAAATTTACATCAGAACAAACAAGCCCAATATTTTTATCAAATTTTACTATTGATTCTTGGGTCATTCCTCTAAACCACTGAAAAATAATTAATCCAATAACAACTACTATTGCAACTAATAATACTGTTGCAATAACTGGTGAAACCCCTTTTTTCTTCATTTTATTATTAAGGTATTTTTATTTTTAAACTTTCTTGTTTTTTTAAGATTATATAAATTAATATTGTTAAGATAAAAGTTATTATAATGTTATACATCCCAAAAAATGGAAGTTTTATTCTT
>CAZSNJ010000020.1:0-9395 GCA_964608525.1 Candidatus Woesearchaeota archaeon
AATATTCAAATTCGTCTTTTTGCCATAAAGGATTAAAACATTCTAAATTAAGTTTATTACATATTTTTTGAATTCTTGATGCTTGATAAACAGATTGAATTGTACCAGTAATTATTCCCTTAATTTTAAATTCATCTTTAACTTTTTTTATCACTTTTTCTAAATCCTTTAATTCTTCTTCCTTTTTACCAGGAGTATTTTGAATAACTATTGGGATATTCATTGCTTTTGCTTGTTGTTCTGTTTTTGAAATTGTTGGCGTGTGAAACATATAACTCTCTTTATTTTTAGAGATAACTGAGATAAGGCAAGCTATTTTATATCCATATTTTTTAGCCAGATAAATTGCATAAGTTGAATCTTTTCCTCCACTAAATAAAACAGCACATTTCATATATAACAAATCACATAAATCCTTTTAAAAATTAATGTTTTTGAAGTTTAATGAAGAGATATATATTAGAAAATGATAGTGAGATTATAACAGAAAAAGAAATGATTATAGCTGTAAAAGGAAAAACTCCTTATACTCGTCGTTCTTCGGATAATTACACTAAAATTCCTCATAGTATATTTAAAGTTCAAGGCTCTCTTTCTGAAAAAAATAGAAATGACCTATTAAATCCAAATAAATATACTATACCCCCAAAACTTGAAGAACACTTAATTGTAAATCTTAATATGAATAAATCAAAGGTTAAATCAATTGACGATAATTTTGAATTTAGTTAAGAACTTACTCAAACATCTCTCTAAGAGCATTGTCTACGTCTCTTAAATCTAAAAATGGATCTTCATTATGCTTAAAATAAGCATCTTTCATCCATATATGAATTTCTTCAAAATGACTATCTTGTTCAAGCCATATTTTTTTTTGATTATCTAAATGCAATAAGGAGGAAAATAAAATTATTTTTTCTTCATTGCCTATTTTTATAAATTCTGTAAAAGACACTCTCTTTTTGCCATTTTCTTCATCAAGATGAATAGTTAACTTTTGATAAATATCTCTTATTTTATCCTTTATACTAAACTTTCTTTTTGGAATAGAAAATGAAGATTCTCTTAAAGCATTTTTATTTATTATTTCTTTTTTAATTCTTCTATTTTCAGTTGTAATTGCTTTATTTAATGAATCAATTAATTCCTTTAATGTGACTTTTTTAAATCTTGGAATAGGACTTCTTGGGACTAATTCTGGTATTTCTTCATCAAGCTCTATTCTTTCTAGAATTTGTTTCTTTGTTTCCTTTTTTCCAAAAAGAATTTCATCAATGCTCTTTATGTATTTATTTAAGAGAACTTCTGATTTGATTCTTAAAAGAAGAGCAGCTGCAAGTAATACCTTGCTTGAGACTAAAAAATCTGTTTCTTCAAGTTTTTCTATTTTTTCTAGGTATTTATCAGATAAAACAGTTATATTTATGTTCCAGGGGTCTAATTGCTCTGAATTAATTAAATCATAGATAATTTCTTGCCATCCTATCTCTCTACTAAACAACAAATCGTGAATTTGCTCCTGAGATGATAGAATTTCTGCATCATTTTGAACTAATTTTGCCTCTTCTTTCATAGTATCTTTAATAAAAACATATTTATAAATTTGTTGTAGTGCCTAATAATATTATTTGTAGTGCCTAAGAAAAGATTAGTTTGCAGATTGGATTACTACTATAGACTAATTATACCATGTCATTTTTGAAGAGTAACATAACCAAAAGATTTATATAGTAGCAAGTGTTCTATTTTATATCACCTCTTTTTACCCAGGGGGAACTTCATACTATACTATTTTTTTGGTGTGGATACCCTCTCGGGTTTTATGTTCATTAACTTTATTTACTATCAAAGGAAGTATAATGACATTTTCCACAATATTGTCTATTGTTAGAATTCATTAAGAATACTCCTGGACCACATCTTGGACAATTTTTTCCCCTTGTAATTTTATCACCATCTATTTTAAATTGTTTATATTTTTTACTAGTTGTTTTATTTTTATGCGGTTTTTTCCCTTTTTTTATTATTTTTTTTGGCATTTATTTTTCCTCAGATTTAGCTTCTTCTTTATTATTTTCTTTAGCTTCTTCTGTTTTTTTAGCTACAGCTTCCTCTTCTGCCTTCTTTCTCGCTTCTTCGATTGCTTTCTTTTCTTTTTTTGATTTTTGTTCTATTTTATCCTTATCTTCAGATGAATCATAAATATTCGCAGATACAACAAAATTATTTGATCCAAATTTACTTGAAATCTTTTTTACTTTTATACTTTTTTCTTGAACTTTAAATTTTTCAGAAATTAATTTTTCTATTTCATTATTACTTGGAGTAACTTTTGCATAAATTCCAACTTCAACTTCCTTTCTTTTAAATAAAGGATTTTCCTTTTTATTGATTATATTAAAGTTTTCCATTTTCTAATGAAACCTTCTCAAGTCTTTGATATTTATT
Source organism: Candidatus Woesearchaeota archaeon (assembly GCA_964608525.1). GTDB lineage: Archaea > Nanobdellota > Nanobdellia > Pacearchaeales > GW2011-AR1 > NP1466. The sequence goes on from CAZSNJ010000020.1 coordinate 2,449, forward strand.
TCTCTCTGGAATTATTCTTCCGCTCACATTTCTTCTTACATCCTCCAGAGATGTTAATTTTGGACCTGTAGTATAACCCCATTCTCTTTTATGATTTTTTTTAGAGGTATCTTCTTCCATTTTATCTAGTTTTAATTGCAAAATTTCCCTTGTCTTTTATATTTATATTTTTAGCTATTTCTGATTTTTCAGAATCTAAAACAACAATTCTTCCCTTAATACTCTCTGTTGATTCTTTAGAATCACATTTAGGACACTTATCTCCTTCATATATTTTATTACAAATTTTACACGCTTTTTGTTTTACCATTTTATTTTTTCTTCACTTTTTTCTTCACTTTCTTTTGTTCAAGTTTGATTATTCTTTTTTCTTCCTTTTCTTTTTTTAATTTATCTTCCTTAATCCAATCAAGTTTTCCTAAACCAGGTTGCCTCATTGTAAGTCCAATTTTTGGTTCATCTCCTTTATGACTAATTGCAACAATTCTTGCAATACATAAATCTCCTTGTTTTAAACTTCTCTTTGAAGATTTTCCAAGTAAGGAATTTGCTTTACTAAAACTTACGTAATCATTCATTGTTTGACTGATATGAATCATTCCTCCAATTACACCCATATCAATAAATGCACCAAAACTTGTTATTTCAGATATAACCCCATATATTAATTCTTGAAGTTCAGGTTTCCAAATAAGTAATTTAAATGTTGAATTATAATATGCTGCACCATCTCCAGGAATTATTACACCTTCCCCTATTTTCATAACTTCAATTGTCAAAACAACTTTTCCAAGTTCTTTATCATAATAATCAGTGTAAATTTCTCTAAGTTGCTTATCAACAGCATCTTTTGTAGGTAAACCAAATAATTTTGGTTCTACTCTTACATAATCATCAACTTCAGTTAAATAAAACATTTTAATAAAAATTAGAGTTAAATTTGGTTTTTAAAGCTTATTATTTAAATAATCTCTAATTAAAACTAATGCCATCAGAGAGTAAAGCAGAAAGTTTATCTTTTTCTAAAGGATTAGGATTTATTTCTATTGATTCTTCATCATACTTATCAAACCCCGTTGTTTTGCAACAATAAGTACAGACATAAGTAATAATTCCATCACTAGATCCTAATACTTTTGGGAGGCATATATGTTTATTATTTTTATTCATTTTAATCCGAGATAAATCTAGTTTTTAAAACTTATTATTTTTAGGTAATTTCTAATTTCTTTTTTATTCTTATTACTAATTTAGAGTTTTTTATTTTATTTTTTAATTCCCTATCGAGTGTTGCAATAATTATATTTCTATTTTTTTTTGCAAATTGAATCAATCCTTTATCAACATCTTTTTGTTTTAAATCAATCTCTTTAAATGAGTTCTTTTCTAATAGTTTTAGAGCTATCTTTGCATTTTCTCTAAAATAAAGCTTTTTTTTTGAATTAATAATTTTATTTAATTCATCTATTACTTGTTTTGGGATTATTATTTTAATTCCCATAAGTTTTATTTCTTCAAAAAAATCTATTTTATTTCTTATACAACTAATTATAAAATTGGTATCTAATATTATTTGTTTCATTAGTAAATAAAGAAGAAAGCATATAAAAACTTAACATTTATTAATCTAATTTACTATTTATTTATCATGCAAGAAAAAGAGAATGTTTTAAGAATTCTTGAAGAAACAAAAAATTCAATTTCTAAAGACGATTTTTCAAAATTAAAAGAATTAAGTAATCAAACAATTAATACTGCATCTCGTACTCATGACTCTGATAATATTGCAATTGCAGTAATAGTTTATTCTATCGGGAAGATTTTAGAAAGAAAAGAATATAGAGAGTATCCTGGATGGAAGGAATTTCATAAGAGTTTAATTTCTTGTATCAATCACTCAATAAATGCAATTAAGAAAAATAACGAAAATGATTTGAGACTTCATTTAGAATCAATAAGAAAACAAATTAACAAACTTTCTGGAAATTTAAAGATATATATTCAAGATGTTTTTAGAAAAGCAAGTATCAATAAGGCATCAAAAATTTATGAACATGGTATTTCTATGGAAAAGACTGCAAAACTTTTAGGAATTTCACTTTGGGAACTTGCAAATTATTCCGGACAAACAAATGTTTCTAATGTATCTTTTGGAAAAACATATGATGTTAAATCAAGAATTAAACTTGTAATGGAGATGTTTAAATGAAAACAATAATCTTCGATGCAAGTACATTAATAAGTCTTTCAATGAATGGATTATTTTTTGAAATTAGAAAATTAAGAGAAATATTCAATGGTAAATTTATAATAACAAATGAGGTAAAAAAAGAAATAATTGATAAACCTCTTACAACAAAAAGATTTGAACTTGAAGGTCTAAAATTAAAACAATTACTCGATGAAAAAGTTCTTGAATTACCCTTATCTCTAGGAATAAATGAAAAAGAAATTTCTAAAAAAACAAATGAAATTATAAATATTGCCAATAGCACTTTTATTGGACGTGGAAAAGAAATTCATATTATTGATTCTGGTGAAGCTTCTTGTTTAGCATTAAGTGAAATTTTGAATTATAAGAAAATAAAAAATGTAATTGCAATTGATGAAAGAACAACAAGAACCCTTGGTGAAAAACCAGAAAATCTAGAAAGATTATTGCAAAGAAAATTACATACAAAAATAAATTCTAAAAAAGAAAATTTTAAATTTTTCAATGGATTTAGATTTATTAGATCAGCAGAATTAGTTTATATTATCTATAAGAAAAATCTTATAAAATTAAAGAGTACAGCTTTATTAGATGCACTACTTTATGCTGTTAAATTTAAGGGATGTTCTATTTCTGATAGAGAAATTAGTGAAATAAAAAAAATTGGATAAATTAGATAATTCTATTTTATAATATTAACATATATTTTTTCAGTCTCTTTTTCATAAAATGCGAAAGAAGATACTGGTTTCTTTTTATTCAATAAATTTGTCACAAAAAACCTAGAAAGGATAAATTTTTAATAGGTAAAAACAAAATATTTATATTGGAAAAGAAGGAATTAAATCTTTTACCAAAAATTTTATACGGGTCCGTCTTATAATGGATTTATTATACCTGGCTCCAGAATTTAGAAGGAAACTTTTTAGTCTCCTTTAATATAAAATGGAGATCCCAGGAAACGGGAGTTCGATTCTCTCCGGGCCCATATCAACTCCTCATCAACTCACATTTTTTACATAATTTATTTCTTGAAGGTTCTTGACATACTTCACAATATTCTATTCTAATATCTTTTGATATTTCCATTCTTTGTGAGATTTTATCAAAATTCCTAATTATGTTTTGTTTATCTTTTTTAGATAATGTATTTAAAAATTCTCTTACTTGTATTCTATAAGAATCTAATGAACATGGACATTTTTCATAGACAACTGGAAGTTTATTTTCTTTTGAAAATTTTCTTATGTCATCTTCTAAAACATAAAAAAGAGGTTTTATTCGAGGTATAAATTTTTTATTTTTAATATTCTTTGAGATCGGTCCTATATTTGCACTTAGTTTTGGACTTGCTTTAAATATATTCATTAAGAAAGTTTGTGCTTCATCATCTAAATTATGTCCTGTTGCAATTTTTTTTGCATATAATTTTCTTGCAATTCTATTAAATATCCATTTTTTAATAACTCCACAAACTGCACAATTTTTTAGGTTTCCTTTTTGTTTTAATTGAATTACTGACCTTAAATAACATATACCACTTCCCATCTCATTTTTTATATCATAAATATGTAATTTTATATTTAAGTTTTTACATAGTTTTTTAACAGCATATAAACATTTTTCACTATAATCTCCTATCTTTAAATCAATATGAATTCCTTCTATATTATATCCATATTTTTTTAATAAATAAGCAGTAACAGTTGAATCTTTTCCTCCAGATAAAGCAACAAGTACTTTTTCTTTTTTATTACAAAGTTTATATTTTTCAATAGTTTTTTTTACTTTTTGTTTAATATTCATAATAAGAAAATAAGAATAAGGGTTTTTAATGTTTTTTAGAGGAATTATAAATATCTTTTAAATCAGATGAAGAAGGAATTTTTCTATTTTTCATGTAATAAAGGTTAATGTTATCGAAAAAGGCATAAAAATTATTCTCAGGAAGTTTAGTATCTCTTTTCATAAGTCTAGGTAAATTAAATCCAGAAAATGAATCTGTTAAAGATAACAGTTCTTTAGAAGATATTTTATTTCCATTAAGGTCTTCTTCTATAAAATAATCTATTCTTTTTAACATATTTGGAGTAAATGTTTGACTATTTTCGTTTCTTATAATTGTGTTTTTTAGAGTTGTATATTTATCTTCTAATTTTGGTTGTGAAGAAAGTGTTTTCTTGGGAAGAGAGTTTAATTCTTTTGGTTGGTTTTGTATATGTTTTTCTTTTTCTACTTGAAAATTGTCTAAAAAGCTTTGGTAAAGTTCTGTATCTTTTTTTATGAAGTTATACATATCAAATGGACCTACTATAAAAGGGGCATCTCTTAACCTACTATTTTTGAAATCATCCAACATTATATCTGTAGTTATATTATATATAAAATAAGAACAAGCAATATCATTATTAACTTTCATAAGTTTTTTTGATCTTGCTATCCTTAATTTTAGTGATTCATTATTTAATTTTGCAATATAAAAAAATGTATCCCACAACGCCGCTTTATAATACTTTCTTTTATCTCCAGAAGATCTCTTAGAATATTTGGATAATAACTTCCTATATTTAATTAAATCTTTTTCATTATGCTTTATTTTTTTTAAATATTCATCTAATTTTCTCTGAGATCTTTCTAGTGGACTAATCAATGTTGAAAGCTCTTGATTACAATCTATAGGTTTCTCATTAAACCGAATACACAAACTGATCTCCTTATGAATTGTAGTTAATTCATTTGTAATATTCTGTCCTAATGAAGTTCCAGCATTCATAATTTTACAATCTTTTGGAGTGTCAAGATCAAATAGTCTATTATTTGCTATTTTAGTTAGTTCATCTTTTGGGACATATGATGCTTTCATCTCATTAAATTTTGATAATAATGCTTTTGTATATTCTGGCAAAACTAATTCTTCCAGATCTCTCTTTTGTTTTTCATTTATTTTAATTGGTTTTAGATATCTTTTTTTGTTCTTTAAATTCGGTCTGTAAAAAAGCATTATTTGATAATAAAAAGGTAATGAATCCCATTCTGTTTTTTCCTCTTTTTCATGTTTTACAATAGATACTATATCTGATTTTCTATCTCTTGTATTAAAATTAATTTCCTTGTTATTTGAGTCTTTAATATTTTTCTTATTAACTTTTTGAAAATTATACTCTTTTCCATTTTTTTCAACTTCAAAAAAAGAGATTCTTCCACTATTAACATAATTCTGTAATGGATAGTATAAATCTGGTTTTATTTGAGGTGCTATAAATATTAATCTATCATCTTCTTTTTCATTCATATATTTCATTAATTGCCAGAAAACATGTTTACTTCCATAATCACTAGTTTTTAATTCAACTATAACTTGTTTGTTTTCTAAATCTTCTGCAGATATATCTAATCTTCCAGACTCTATGCTTTTTTGCCTTCCTACAAATTTTAATCCCTTCTCTATTTTTTCAAGATTTCCATTCTTTTCTAAATAATCTTCTAACTCTTTTTCTAATTTACCTTTTTTCTTACTTGGTTTACTTGCATTTTCTATTTGCGCTTTACCTATCTCATAAACCATTTCTTTTAATAAATAAGAGGAGTCAGAAAAATTGTTCTGTTGAGTAATTCTAATATATTCAAGAATATTTTTATCTGTTTTGCCCTTAGGGAGTTCAATTAAATCAAGAATTTTATCATCTAATTTCTTCTTTAGAATTTTTTTTAGTGATTTTATTAACATTCTAAACCTTCCAATCATAATTCTTTAGCTTTCCATCTCTTTCTTCATCACAGTATAATGTTTCTTTAGGTCCTAGAATACCAACACTTCTTCCAAATAAAGTACATACTTCATTTAAGTGTGGCTTTCTTAATTTGTGTTTACTTTTTAAAGTTTTATCATAGACTAAAAGATTATTAGATATTTTTTTATAAATATCAACTCCTTTTTGTGAAGGTAATGCAAATGGAGACATTTCTAAAGGAGTAATATTTCTTTCTTCATTCCATAGTTTATCTATTATTTTAGCATAAGCTGCAACATCATGAGGATAAAATGTTATTACTTTACTTTCTTCACGGCTAGTTAAAGGAGTATATCTTATATTATATAACTCATGAGCTGTTCTTCCTAAAATTGGTTCAAATGATTCATCATCAAGTAATATTTTTGGATTTATACTCCATACAACCCCTCTTTTTTCAGTTGTTCCATCTACTGGAACATGTTCTAATGCAAATTTATATCTTGGATGTTTTTTTGTTCTTGAAGGAACTTCACAAACAATAGTTGCTCCTTCTCTTGAAACTCTTTTTGAGTCTTTGTAATTTTCAATTTTAATATCAGCAGATGCTTGTTCAGAATAAGCATATAATCTTGCCCCTTCTAAAAGTGACCAGAATGGAACAATTCTCTTTGATCTTACTTTTCCTTGAACAGGCCTAAATACATAACCAAGAAAATTATTTTCTACTTCTTTTAATTTTGTTAATTGATTAAAATCTCTTTCTCTTATTTTTAATGGAATATCCTTACAACTATGAGCTTCACTTTGTGTTCTTGGCTGACTTAATCTAATATAATTCCCATGTTTGAAATTTAATCTTGAAGATCTAGCACCACTTCTTTTATTAGCAAGATATTTACTAGGTGTAATAATACTTCTTAATTCAATTCCCTCTACAGAAGGATCTAAATCTAATATTCTTTTAATTAGATTATTTTGAGTGTAAATTTTCTTAAGTTTAA
>CAZSNJ010000021.1:0-8917 GCA_964608525.1 Candidatus Woesearchaeota archaeon
AAGAATAAAACTTCCATTTTTTGGGATGTATAACATTATAATAACTTTTATCTTAGTTATGTTGATCTATATTGTATTAAAAGAAGATGAAACAAGAATATTTTAAGATTTTATTTGTAATTTTATTTATAGGAATAGTCTCTGCTAGTTTTGAAATTGGAGATTTATCTTATTCAATTGATAAACAATATGGGCCAAATGAAAATATTAGAGGTTGGTTAAATATAAGTCTAAATAATGAGCCAGCAAATTCTATTTTAAAAGATTCAAATAATAATTCAATAAACTTAATTGATTTTTTAAATATGAATAATTCTAAATACACCTGTAGTACACTAAAATGTGTATCAGATTATTCTGCAACTAAAGAAGAAACAATAAAAAACTTTAATTTAAATGCTAGAGAATCAAAAATTATTGGATTTAAATTTAATGAAGAAATTACAGATATAACTTCTGTAGAATTTAAAATTGAAAGTGATGTGGCTACATCTTGTTATAATCAGTTAACAATAGATTTATTTAACAATGGTGTAATTGATATTGGGAATAATAAGATAATTAATTCAAGTTGTTCTTTTTTAAAAAATGATGGATGTTTTGATGAAAATACAAATACAGAAGAATATACTTTGGGAACCACCCCTTATTGTCAAAAAATAGAACTTAGTGAATCTCCTGGATTTAGACTTGGTGCCTGGGTTAAAAAAATAAGTGGAGATAAGGAAATAACAATGTCTCTTTATGATAGTTTTGGGAATGAAATTCAAGATGCAAACTGTAAACTAGAAGATGCATCAACTGTTGGTGGAGAAATATTTTGTGATATAAATTATTTAGTTACAGAATCAAAGGATTATTATGTTTGTATTAATTCTAATGAAATGGAGGGAGAATATAAGATAAAAGGATATTTTAATCAGGAAGGGTGTGGTTTTTATGGATATCCAACTAAATCTGAAACTGCAGCCTACAATATATTTGCTGAAGGAAAAATGTTTGATAGTTTTGGAACACTCAATATCTCTAATTCACTACAAAATGCAGATTCACTTGGAGAATTAGTTAAAGATTATATCATAGAAAGATATGGAAGTCTTGATTGTTCAAATGAATGCATTATTCCTATAAAAATTATTTCCGAAGAAAATCAAACAATAACAATGAATAATCTAAAAGTAGATCATATAAAAAGTTCTGGACAAGTAACAGAAAACAAATTTTATGATTTAATTGAAATTCCTGCAAAAGTAAATTCTGGATTTCAAAAATTAAGTCTAAATAATGGTAATTTTTCTGTTTTAAGTGAATTTGGAAATTATACATTCTCGTTAAGTTTAAATGATATAAAAATATTTTCAGAAGAAGTAATTATTGAAAAAATTCCTGAGATAATATCAATAACTCCTCAGATAGTAATGGCTGCATATCCTGCTGAATTTAATGTTGTGATAACTTCTGATGCAGATATAATTAATTATGAATGGGATTTTGGAAATGGAGATCTTATAAAAACGGATGTAAATAAGGTAAGTTATACTTACAAATCTACAGGAAAGTTTGATTTAAAAATAACTGCAATAGATTCAAATAATAAAAGTTCTTACAAGATATTCAATATAGATGTAGAAACACCAATAGATGCTGTTAATATGACTCTAAAAAGTAGTTTAGAAAATATAAATAATGTAAAATCACAAATTAATACACTTCCAGTATTTTATCAAGATTCTTTAAATATGGTATTGGGTATAGATAATCTTGAAACTAAAATAGAAGGGATTCAAAAGAAATATTCTATTGCCTCCTCTGATGAAGATTATATAAATATCTTAATTGATTTATTGGATTTATTTGTTCCAGAATCAATTATAACAACTAAGACTACTACAGATTTAATTTCATTTTATCCTGATAAAGATAACCTTAATTTAGATGTTTTAAAGGCAATTAGCGGAGATAACTATGATACTAGTAAAAAAGAAGGGTATCTTGATGCAATTCTTTCTTGGAATCAGGAGAATATGGATACAAAAATTAATTTTAAAGAAATATCTGCAAAGTATGGGGGAAAGATAAATCCTGTATTAAATATCTTTGAATTAGAGATAAATGAAAAAAATGAATTAAATTATGATTCATATATAATTTTTAATGAATTAGAAAATCTTAATTTTAAAGAGAATTATGGGGATAAAAAAGAATCAGGATATATTTATATTAATTTAAAAGAACCTAAAAAAACAATCGTCTTTTCAACAACAGAAGATATTGATTTTACTAATTTACCCCTTTTTATTTCTCCAGGAATTAATAGATTAGTACTTTCTGAAGAAGATTTTTCTGAAGAAGAAGGGAAAAAATCAAAATGGATAATTTTTATCTTAGTTATATTTCTACTAATTTTTATTGGGTTTGTAGGATATATAATTATGCAAGAATGGTATAAAAGAAAATATGAAAATTATTTATTTAAAAATAGAAATAATTTGTATAATTTAATATCTTATATTGAAAATTCTAAAAAGAAAGGAATGAAAGATGGAGAAATTACTAGTAAACTGAAAAAATCCAGGTGGAAATCAGAACAAATATCATATGTAATGAGAAAATATTCTGGTAAAAGAACAGGAATTTTTGAAATTCCAATTGATAAAATATTAACTATCTTTAAAAAGAAAAATATTCTAAAAAAACAGGTTCAGAATAAAAACCTTCCAATAAAGAAAGTCAATAAAATAAGAAGGTTTTAATTTATTTTTTATTATATAGATAAATCACTGAAATATTTATAAACTTGGGTTGCAAATTGATAATATGGTAATAAAGATCTTTAAAAATTTTATTAGAAGAATGTTTTCTAATATTTTTAAGAACAATAAACAAATAAAATTGGGTTTTTATGGGCCTCCAAATGCTGGAAAAACTTCTCTTGCAAATAGAATCTGCAAGGATTTCACTGGTGAAGAATTAGGAAGTGTTAGTAATGTACCTCATGAAACAAGAAATGTTCAATTTAAAGAAAAAGTTGAAATAGATTTTAAGGGTAAAAAAATGACTTTTAAAATGGTTGATACGCCTGGAATTGCAACAAAAATAGATTATGAAGAATTTTTAAAATACAAGGTTAAAAAGAGAGATGCTAAAAAAAGAGCAAAAGAAGCAACACAAGGAGTAATAGAAAGTATAAAATGGCTTGATGATATGAATGTTGTTGTAATTGTGCTAGACTCAACAGAAAATCCATATAACCAGGTAAATATAACTATAATAGGAAATTTAGTTGCAAGAAAGATTCCTGTTTTAATTGTTGCTAATAAAGTAGATAAGAAAAAATCAAATATAAAAAAAATTGAAGCAGCATTTCCTGAATATGATATTGTTGGAATAAGTGCAAAATTTGGAAAAAACTTGGAAGAATTTTATGAATCAATATTTAAGCTTTCAAAGAAGGTTAAGTAAAAGTTAAAAAGTATATTTCACAGTATATATTAAGATGATAAACAAAAAAAGGGGTAAAAGTTTGGGAAAGTTAAAAGGATTTGCAATACAATTCTTACCTTATTCTGAAATTAGAAACTTAGATAGTAATCAAAGAATAAGAAAGATACTCGGAATTGTTCTAGGAAATAATATCTTAATTTTACAGGGAAAATTAGAACCTGAAGAAGAAACAAGATTAATTGAAGACACTATGGCGATGATAGGACATGTTAAAAATTTTAAGGGGATAGAACTTGCAGTTATTTCTGGCAATGGGAAAGAAGGATTTTTTAGAAAGATGAAAATGGGAATTGCAAATGCTATCTCTGGTGGAGATTTGGGCGCAATTACAATTATTGGACCTGCAACAATTGTAAAAGAAATGAAAAGAAATCCTAAAAAGATTGAATTGTTGTTGAATAGATAGTATATAAATTCTTAAAAATTGTTTTTATTAATCAAATTATATGAGATATTTATTTAATGAAGAAGAAAAAGAAAGTTTGAAATATATTCAAAAAGCTACAGAGATTGCATCAAAATCCACTTGCCTTAAATCAAAATGTGGTTCTATAATTGTAAAGAATAATAAAATTATTGGAGAAGGTTTTAATTCTCCCCCAGGAAATATTGAATCTCAAAGACGATGTTTAGAAAATAAAAATAGTATTAATAAAAAAGTAACTGACAAAACATGTTGTATTCATGCAGAACAAAGGGCAATTATAGATGCTTTAAAAAATAATCAAAATAAACTAAATGGTTCTAGATTATATTTTATAAGATTAGATAAATTAAATAATAAAATTCTATTAAGAAATCCTTATTGTACTATCTGCAGTAAAATGGCTTTGGATGTTGGGATAAGTGAATTTGTCTTATTACATAAAGAAGGTATTTGTGTTTATAATACTGAAGAATATAATAAACTTTCTTTTGAATATCATCAAAAGTAGTTAAATTTATTAAATTAATAAAATAAAAAAATATTTATACTTTGTCGTTGTAATTAATATATGATTATAAAAATTTGTGAATTTTGTGGAAATAAAATAGAAGCAAAGTCAAAATCAAGACAGTTCTGTAATAGGTCTTGTCGAGGAAAATATGATCGTAAAATACCTGAAAGAAGAAAAATAATAGAAGAATATCAAAAAGAATATCTAAATCGGCCAGAAATTAAAAAAAGACAAAAAAAGTGGCAAAGACAATATAATCACAGGCCAGAAATTAAAGAAAAAAGAAGAATTCTAGCAATTACAAAATATAGGGAGAGAAAAATAAAGTATTGGAAAGAATATTGGAAAAGACCTGAAGCAAGATTAAAAATTCTTGAAAGAGAAAGGATAAAAAGAAAAACTGATAAAAGATATGTAATTGCTGATCGACTAAGAAAATCTCTCCGTCACGCTTTAGACAAATATTCAAAAACAGGAAAAATAATGAACTCTAGAAAATATGGCATTAACTGGAAGATAGTAATCGAGAAATTAGAACCTTTTCCAAAAAATATAAAAAATTTTGAAATAGATTATATATTACCCTTACGTTCTTTTAATCTCACGAAAATTAAAGAAGTAAGAAAGGTCTTTGATCCATCTAATTTGCAATGGTTAACAATTGAAGAAAATAGAAAGAAAGGTGGAAAAATTTTAACATAGGTAATTTTATAAGTATAAACCTATTATTCAATTTTATTACTGGAGGTATTAAAAAATTTCACACCAATGTACCAAATGTTCTCGGATTATTCCTATGGGAAGTAAGGAAATAATAGAAGGATGCAGTGATTGTGGGAGTCATTTTTTCTTTTATATAAGAGAGGAACAATTAGAAAAAATTAAGGAAAAACCTGTTGAAATACCGGAGAAAGACAGAAATAAAATTGAGAAAGATATAAGAGAAATGGCAGGAATTACAGATGAAGAAGCACCAGTAATACTTGATATAGAATCAGTAAGGTCTGTTGGTTCAGGAAAGTTTGAAATTGATATTGTTAATTTATTCAGAAAAGATAGGCCTTTAATTTACAAACTCGAAGAAGGAAAATATATAATTGATTTATCAACAACATTAAAGAAAGATATAAAAGACATAAAAGAAATTAGAGATCCAAATGAAAAAAAAGATTAATTCTATTTTAAAAGAGGTTTTAGAAAAAGTAACACCTTCTAAAGATGAATTAAATAAAATCAAAGAAGATCTTGATAGATTTTTAAAAGAATTTAAAAAAAGAAATAATTTAAATGTAGAAGTTTTTGTTGGTGGAAGTTTAGCAAAAAATACACTAATAAAAAAAGATGTATATGATGCAGATATTTTTGTTAGATTTGATAAAAAATACAAAGATAGTGAAATATCGGGTTTAACTAATAAAATACTTAAGAAATTTACAAAATCAACAATCGTTCATGGGTCAAGAGATTATTTTAAGGTAAAATTAAATCCAATTTTCTATTTGGAAATAATCCCTGTAATAAAAGTTAAGAATCCAAAGAATGCTAGAAACATTACTGATTTATCATATTCCCATGTTAAAGATATAAATCAAAGATTAAAATCGAAAAAAATCTTAGATGAAATAAGACTTGCAAAAGCATTTTGTTATGCAAATAATTGTTATGGTGCTGAAAGTTATATTAAAGGATTTTCAGGATATTCTCTAGAATTGCTAGTTTATCATTATGGAAGTTTTTTAAAATTTATTAAGGAGATTGTTAAGAATAAAGATAAAGTCATTATTGATATTGAAAAACATTACAAAAATAAACAAAATGTTTTAATGGACATAAATAATTCAAAATTACAATCTCCAATTATCTTAATTGATCCTACATATAAACAAAGAAATGCTTTAGCTGCATTATCTTATGAAACATTTGAAAAATTCAAGAAAAATTGTAGAGATTTTCTAAAAAATCCTAGTTTAAAATCTTTTGAGGTTAGGAAAATAGATTTAAGTAAAATAAAGAAAAATGCAATTAGAAATAAGTTAGAATTTATTTTAATTAAAATAAATACAAATAAACAAGAAGGAGATGTTGCTGGAACTAAATTATTGAAGTTTCATAATCATTTAACAAAAGAAATTGAAAAATTCTTTTTAGTTAAAAATAATGGATTTTTATATAATCAGAAAAAATCAGCAGAATGTTTTTTTGTTGTAAAATCTAAAAAAGAAATTTTACATGAAGGACCCAATATAAAACAAAAAGAGAATATAAAGAATTTTAAGAAAAAACACAAGAATACTTTTATTAAAAAAAATAAAATCTATGCAAAAGAAAAAATTACATTCAATATTAAAAAGTTTATTCTAGATTGGAAAAAGAAAAATAATAGGAAAATAAGTGAGATGTATATTAAAGATTTGAAGATTATTTAGAAGGTTTATGCTTTAACATAAATTCTATACTCTTTAGTTCCAATATATTTTTGGTCAAAATTTCCTTCATGAACTATTCTTATCTCTCTTGGACAATCATCTTTATTTAACTGTTCGTTCAATTCGTCCTGAAAATATTGTCCTTGTTTATGTCTTAAATTCACTAATTTATAACTCTCTGTTTCTAGTTTCTCTTCCCAAGCTTTTTTTAATTCATTTTCTAAAATTGATATTTCCTTGTCTAAATCTCTATACCTTCTTACTACCATTTCATTTTCCTCCTCCTAAAACATTATCAAATAATGTTGCAAAAGCTTCTGAGAAAAATTGAGAATTAAGCCAAATAGCAATTTCTTCACCATTAGCATCTTTTGATAAATAAAATAATATTTCTTTTCTATCAATTATGAAAAATTTAGCATTAATATCAATTTTTTTAAATTTCATTTCAAATTTATCAGCCATTTCTTTTATTAGTTTACTATCTCCTGATAAAGCAACTTTTGTTTTTATGTTTGCTTTTTTAAGATTTTCAAATGTCTGACTAAATAATTTAGCTTTTGGGATTATATCATTAACATTTGCACAGATTATCACTTCTTTTTCTGCATTTTCTAATATTTCTCTTAAATGATTGGTAATATTTGATTTTCCCTTTAAAGATGCTGTAACATCTTCTTTTTTTACAGGAACCATTCCTAATTTATATAATGACTCTATTTTTGTAAATTCTTCTGTTTCTTTTACTTTTGAAAGATCAATTATTCTTTCTTCTGCTTCAGATCTTACATTATTTTTTAATTTTTCAAGAATTACTTTTGGTTTAACTCCTATGAATCTAACTGGTTTGTCTAGTTTTGCTATTGCAAATCCTCTTTTTTCTAAACTTTCTAAAACATCATATGTTCTTGATCTTGGAACTCCTGAGATAGTTGCAATTTCACCAGCTGTTGCAATTCCTTTTCCAAGTAAAGCTAACCATACTTTTGTTTCATAAATATTCAAGTTAAAGTAATCTCTAACTTTTCTTATTAATTCTTGTTTTACTAACATTTTTATTTTTCAAGTAATAGTTTATTTAATTTACTTATTAATCCGTCTTCTTTGATTGTTGCATTTCTTCCTTTAGCACTTGTTGCATCAGAGCATATCTGAGCTATTTCAAGAGAATAACGCTTTGTTTCTATATTCCTATAATCTTTAACAACTTCTACATCTAATTCTATTTTTTTGGGTTTCTTTGGAGAGTTATCATTAGATTTAAAAAAAACAGGAGTAAAAACTTCCCCATACTCTCCAGTATATTTAAATATTCTAACATTTCCTTTTACTCTTCCTGTATATTTTTCTGCCATTTTATTTTTACTACTAAAACATTAATAAAAAATTAGTTTATAAACCTTTCGTCTATGTTGTCTTTTAGAAGTAGAAACAATTATAAGAGAATATAACTAAGAATTATTCCTGCAAAAATTCCTGCAGTTATATATGGCATTGCTGGATAAAACTTCTTTTTTTCTGCAAAAAAGAACAAATAACCTAAACCAAGAGTTGCGCCAATTATAACAAATAATGCTCCTAAAAATCCTAAAGTTTTTAACATAACTCCAGCAGTAATTATTGGAAATATTACATCTCCTCCACCTAAAATTGCAATATTAACTCTTATTTTCTTTTTCTTTGATTTTTTCATCATTTTCAATTTTAGTTTTATTTTCTTTGAAATATATGGAACAAAAAAACCAGAAAAAATATTCAGCTTATTTATCTGATATTTTGCCATCTTTTGCATTATTCCTGAATGCCAAACAGCCCATATATCATAAATTGAAATTAATATCAAAAGAATAACTATTGTCCAAATATTAAGTAATGGCACAAAAACAGCAGCAATACCTGGATAAATAAATAACTCTGTAAGATTATGTATTAAAAATTCTCTTTTGTAAATTTTTATATATGCTAAAGGAAGAGCGATAATTAAAACAATTAATGATGCATATTTTATCCCTGGAAAAAATGATGTAAAAGTCAATCCCAATGCAATTA
>CAZSNJ010000022.1:0-8139 GCA_964608525.1 Candidatus Woesearchaeota archaeon
CAATCAATTAAGTTATTTATTAATGAAGAAGAAGTTCCAAAAGAAACTGAAAAACATATACACCTTTATGTAATTGTTCCTGAAGAAAAGCTTAAGGAAATTCCAAAAATAACAAAAGAGGTAGTTGCAGAAGTAGAAAAACTAAAACAAAAAATCTGGCTTCATATTAAAACCCCTGTAGATATTTGGGAAACATCTCTTGATAGTAAATTTGAATTAACAGGTGCAATTGCAATGTCTTTTCCATTATATGACAAAGGAATTTTAGGATCATTAAGAGTTGCTGAAATTCATAAATCATTAGTTTTACAAAAATTTGAAAAATATGTTGTTAGTTATGTAATTGCTGGAAGTTTAGTTAGAGGAAAGGCAATTAAAACAAGCGATGTTGATGTATTTTTAATTATTAATGATACAGATGTAAAGAGAATGCCTCGTTTAGAATTAAAAGAAAGACTTAGAAGTATAATTTATCAATATGTTAATGAAGCAGGTGCTCTTGCAGGTGTACAAAATAAACTTTCCCCCCAAGTTTGGTTATTAACTGATTTTTGGAATGATGTTAAAGATGCTAATCCTGTTATGCTTACTTTTATTAGAGATGGTGTTCCATTATATGATAGAGGAACATTTATGCCCTGGAAGAGACTTTTACAAATGGGAAGATTAAAACCTTCACCTGAAGCACTTGATATGTATCTATCAATGGGGGATCAAACAATAAAAAGAGCAAAAAGAACAATGCTTGACATTGTAATTCAAGATCTTTTTTATGGTGTTTTAACACCAAGTCAAGGGTTATTAATGCTTTATGGATTATCGCCTCCAACCCATAAAGAAACTGTAGCTGATATGAAAAGAATATTTGTAGATAAAGAAAAATTACTTGAGAAAAAATACATTGATATTTTGGAAGAAATTGTAATAAAATATTTCAAGGGATATGAACATGATAAGGTTAAGGAAGTATCTGGAAAAGAAATTGATAGACTTTTAAAAAATACAGAAGATTATATTAAAAGATTAAAAGAATTAAGAAAAGAAATTGAAAAAAGAACTCAAGAAAAAACAATAGAACAAATCCATAAAGATGTTCTTGAATTATTAAAGTCTATTATTGGAAAGCATTCTCAAGAAAAAATAATCTCTGAATTTGAAAAGAAATTTGTAAGATCTGGAAAATTCTCTCATCAGCATTTAAGAATTCTAAAAGATATAATAAATGCAAAAAAAGAACATAAGAAAGGTAAATTAAATTCTCAAAAAATTGATGAAGCAAGAAAAAATGCAACAATATTAATTAATGATTTAATTGAATACACACAAAGATGTGATTTAGTATCCTTAGAAAAAGGAAGAATGAGAATAAAATATAAAGAAAAGGGAAAAAATGCTGTTGCCGAAATTTTAATAACAGATAATAAAACATTTTTATTTAGACAAAATATTATTAAGAAATTAACAAATAATGTTGTTAATTCTAATGTAAAGGAAGTAAATGATGCTGTTACAAAACAAAAATCAAAACAAAACGTTGAAATCAATCCCAAGGTTTTTGAATTATTGAAAAAAGAACTTGGAGAATATGAAATTATTATTTAGGAACTTTTAAAAACTATTTTTTTAGTAAATAATTATGGCAAAAGCAAAAGTTATTCAGTTTAGACGTGGTAGACATACAATTCATGAAAGACAATTTTTAATAGAAGTAGATGGAAATAAAAATAGAAAAGATACTGAAAAATTTATCGGAAAAGAAGTTCAATGGATTTCCCCTGCAAAAAAAATAATCAAAGGTAAAATTTCAGCTGCTCATGGAAATAAAGGAGTATTAAGAGCTATTTTTGAAAAGGGTCTTCCAGGACAAGCAATAACAACAGAGGTTGAGATAAAATGAATGGATTAAAATGCGAATTCTTTAACAAATGCAATTTTGTTGAATCATATAAGCAAGACCCTGAAGATAAGCTTGCCGGTCTAATAGAAAGCACATGTTTAGATTTGAAGAATCCACTTTGTATAAAATATGACCAATTCAAATATAGCAAAATATTTATTAGGAGGATGAATTGAATTTGTAAAATGGCAGGATTAAGAAAAGCATCAGCATATTCAAAGAAAAAAGTTGTACCTTTTACAAGAATAAGTAAGAAAAAACAAAAGTCTTATATAAAAACAGTTCCACAGCAAAAAATAGTAAAATTTACAATGGGTAAGGAAAGTCTTCTTAATGATAAAAAACTTCCATATCAATTAACTGTTTTTTCAACAGAAAAAGTTCAAATAAGACATAATGCACTGGAAGCATGTAGACAATATATAAATAGAAAATTAGAAAATGAACTTAAAAATCAATATGTATTCAAGGTAATTCCATTTCCACACCATATTCAAAGAGAAAATAAAATGCTTACTGGCGCAGGAGCAGATAGAATGCAAACAGGAATGCAATTAGCATATGGCAAATCTTCTGGAAAAGCAGCAATTCTTAAACCAAATAGTAAGATTTTTTTTGTTGCTGTTCCAAATAAAAAGGCAGCAATTTTTTTAAGGAAAGTTTTAAAGCAAATTAAATCTAAACTTCCTTGTAAAACAAGAATTATTGAAGAGATTAAAAAATAACTTTTCAAAACCTTTAAATATACTTTTTACATATTGATTTTATGTTTTATGGCTTTGATTTATTGACAATTATTGTAATTTTCTTAATTTACTATTTTTTAGTATTAATTATTAATAGAAGAATGATTACAAATCCAAGCGAGATTATTGGAAAATTTTTTATGATAGTGCTATTATATCTTGGAATTGTTTTAATTTATTTCTCTTTTACAGGAAAGCCAATTTCTCCAGATGAATTTAAAGCTATGAGTATTTATATTTTTATAACAGGATTTATGGCAATAATGATATCTATTCCTAATTTATTAAAGGATTTTGGGCTTTTCAAGAAAGTTATATTTACTAGAAGACGTATTGAGAAAAAAAGATTATAATAATTCTTTAAATTCTTTTCTTGAAAGTTTGAGATCTTCTTTTATTATTTTAAGTAATAATCCTGGTCCTATTTTATCTCCAGAATGATAAGGAATTACGGTAGTTCTTCCATCTGAATGCTTAAAAAACATGTGGCTTCCTCTTTGTCTAATAAATTTAAAACCCATTTTTTTAAGAATTTTTGATAATTTTATAGCATCAAGTTGGGGTAATTTTGTCATTTAAACCTCTATTTTCTGTATACCTATAAATTCACTCCCCATTTCAATATCTGGTTTCTCACATTCTAGATAAAGTGTAATTGCTTCTTTTGTTCTTTCAATTAATTCATCCATACTTTTTGCCTGAGTGTGACATCCTGGCAATCCTACTACTTCAGATACAAAATAACCTTCTTCATCTTTTTCAATAATTATATTAAAATTAACCATATTAAATTAGATTAATGGAAGTATATAAAATTATCTAATATTTTTATGTAAGAATTATAAAAAATAAATAAGCAACAACTGCAAATCTTAGTGTTCTCATAACTATTCCATATAAAAGGAAATCATAAAAATGCATTTTAAGTGTTCCTGCCAAGATTGGTAAATAAGGGATAGGAGTAAGAGCTGAAATTGTCATTGCGAATTTACCTTTATTTTTAAATAAATCAAGATATTCTTTATAATGTTCTTCATCAATAAATAATAATACTATTCCTTTTCCTCTTACATATCCTAAGAAATACATTAAGATTCCAGAAAATCCACTACTTAATATAACTACAAGAAAAACAAAGAAAATATTTAATCCAATTAATCCACCGCTAATTAAGGTAATGTCTGCTCCAATTGGTTGAGGTAGACTTTCTAAAATAAGAGAAGTAATACCTATTCCAAAGTACCCATATTTTTGAACACCTGATGATACTTCTGTTTTTATTGTTTTATAATTTATTAGAGTAATAATAAAGAAGATTAAAATTATCAGAAAGGCAATTATTGTAAAAATTTTTATGAGATTTTTTTTGTCCATTTTAAACTAAAAGGAAACTTAATATTTAAATTTTAAATTTCATAATTTTATCCATATAACTACTAAGTGGTAACATAATAGAAAGGTTTATAAAGTATGATTTTCATGAGATTAGTATGACAGAAAATAATTACGAACCCGAAAGATATCAATATGCATCAGTGGCAGCTAAATTTTTAGGAGCAAAAGATGTTGTATCTGCAGGGAAATCTTTAGAAAAAATGGCTATAGAAGGTGGAATGGCTGAAGATTTACTTCCTTTAATGAATGGAACTACTAGTAATCCAAGAGAGGTAAAGAGTGCTATTGAACATTTTAATGGAAAATATGAAGAAGCTATTGGAAAAAAGAATATGAGTTATGTATTCGAAAAATACAAACCTATTTTTAATGATTATTTAGGAGAGGAAAATACAAATGATCTAGAAAAAGATTTTGGAAAAATTAAGGATGAATTATATGGAGATTTTATAACTAATGTAGAAAAAGCAAAAGAAATTGTAGAAAGTGAAACAGGTAATTTTAGTGAAGAGCAAAAAAAAGAAGCAGAAAAAGTATTAGAGAAGTATGGATGGGTATATGCTAATATAAAACAATTTGATCAACTTTATATGGATGATTTAATGAAATCTATTCGTAAAAAATCAATAAGAGAAGGTTTTGATCAACTTAAGGAAAAAAGAGCAGCAAATGATTTAGAATATAGACAAGCTGCATAAAATTTATTTTTTAATTAAATTATAAAAGATGATATCAAATGACAAAAAACACAAAATATGGAATAATTTCAGATGTTCATGATAACCCAAGAGTTGTGCCTTTAGCAATAGATGTATTAAAATCAAAAGGTGTAGAAAAACTTTTAGTTAATGGAGATATTGGAGGAACCAAAGAAACGTTACAAGATAGCCAAAATTATACAGCGTTTATTTTAGATTCTATTGGAAAAAGTGGATTAGAATCATTTGTGATGCCCGGAAGTCATGAGACTCTTTTAGGATATACTCCTGTAATAAATCATTTTGCAGATAAATATAATAATATTTTTGATATTCAAAAAATATCTCATGTTGATAATAATGGACACAGATTAATTTTTTTACCTGGTTCTGATTTTCTTTGTGGAGGAGAATATGAATTTGGAAATGGAAATCTTTCTTCAGGAAAGTATTTTTATAATGGAGAAAATTTGTTTAACTTAGAACCAGAACAATATGCCCAATTAAAAGAAGGACAAAGACAATTTCAATATGCCAATATTAATGATATAAAAGAATATGCAAATAAACCAGAAAAAACAATTGTTGTTTCACATGTTCCAAGAAAATTTCATAATATTGATGAAGCAGTTGATGTAGCAGAGTTTGGGGAGGTAACAGAAGACTTTAATTTAAATGGAGATAATGTAAAGAAAGGTGCTGTTTTTCCTTTACCTGTTGCAATGCAGATTGCAAAAACCGGAGCACCTGTTTTAATAAAAAAAGAGAATAGGGGCAATGGAGACTTAAAAAATCTTTATGAAGATTTAGGAATTACAAAAGCTGTTTCAGCACATTTTCATGAAAGTGGTCATAGGGCAAATGATGATTCTGGAAATCATGTAAGAGAAAATACTTTTACAGATAATTTATTTTATAATTCTGGTTGTTTAGATAATAGTCAAGCGGGAATATTAATAGTTAGAGAGGATGCAAAAGTAAGTTATGAAAATGTTAAAATGGTGTTTTAATTCCCGTTTTTATCCACAATTTCTTTCACAAGTTTTATCATAACTTTTAAGAATTCTTCTGCTCTATCCTGCCAATCATCTATTTCCACACCTTTTAAATTTTTAATTTCTCCATGTGCAATTTTTTTATGAAGTACTAATAAGCCTCTATACCAATCAACATATTTCATTTTTAATTTTCCTGTTTTAACAAATGTTTCTACTAAACTTATTGGAATATGTTCTGGAGATGGAGGAAGAGTTTTTGCTGCAATTAAAGCTGCATGCGCAGAATCAACCATTGCCCAATATAATCCTTCAATAGAACTTAATTCAGCACTTTTACTTCTTTGAATATGTAATGGAGCTCTTTGTAAGGAATTATAAATTGCTTCTGGTGTTGATTTTATTTTCCCGTTTATTAATAAAAATTTTATTGGATTAAAAAATCCTGCAAAATCTATCATTGCCTCCCCATATCTTAAAATATTTATAATAACGGGGTCTCCTCTCATTAAATCTTCCCACCAAGTACTTAATTTTATGGTATTAATATGAAGATTTTTTTTGTATGGATTTCCTTTTAAGATTTTATCTAATTCTTCTCTATACCATGCAACAAGTTCTCTATCCCACTTTATTGATACATCATCAATTACAATTATTATATCAATATCTGAACCAGTTGATGTATCTTTTTTTGTAACAGATCCAAAAAGAACAATTGATTTAATGATTTTATCAAATTTTTTATATACTTTTGTTGCAAGGTCCATTGCAATCTCTGATTCTTCTTTTAGTTTTAATGTTGGAATATTCTTTTTATTAATTTTCTTCTTTTTAGAAATTGCTTTTTTTTTCGCCATCTTTTTAATTAATATGTTATTATACTTTTTAAAAGTTTTTAATTCACTAATATAAAGTAGTTATTCCATCGGATTTCCACTCACTCTACTTCCTTGTCCTCCCTGTACTTGTCCTCCTAATTCCATTGGAAGTTGTGAAAATCCAGAACCAAAGGTTTGATGGTGAATTCCTGGATTAATATTTCCATAACCTCCTAAATAATCTTGGTGAAGACCTATTGATTGATTCCAATATGGACCCGGTCCAGTTGAATACATTGGAGAACCAAATGCTTGTACAGTTGGATTTAGTGGAGGAGTATGTTTTCCCCCTGGAGAAAAATGTTGCCACCATTGTAAAGCTTCAATAACCTTTTTTCCTTTATATCCTTCTTTACCAAGTTTTTGCATAATTTCTTTTATTGGAACATTTCCCATGCCCATAGGTAATTCTGAATCTTTCATTCCAAAATTATCTGCTAAATGAACATGTTTAACGAATGGCGCAACTTTTTCAGTTTCTTTTAAAATATCTTTTTTATCATATCCAAATTTTCTTAAAGTATTTATATGACCAACATCCCAAGTTGCACCAATTAATTTTGCTGCTTGTTTTTTTGCTTCTGATTCAGAAAGTATTTTTTCTTTTACAGCTGCTTTTACAAATTTTTCTCTTGATTCTTTTACAAGATTTTTAATATCTTCTCCAGTTGTAAATTCAGAACCAGAATCAACAGGGGGATTTTCAATACTAACTATTGGAGCTTTACTACCATATTTTTTATAAGCGTGTAATGCAGCATTTCCAAAAGTAGTTGTTGTTTTGTCTTTTGCAAATTCTTTTAAAGGCTTAAACATATTTGGAGTATTCATTTTATTAAAATGTTCTAATCCTTCATGGATTATATCCTGCATTATGTTAAGATTTTTAAGATCTTCTGGATTTTTATTAATCTTATTAACATTTTCTTTTATCTTTTTTCCTAATTCTTCTAATATTTCTTTATTTTTTATAGAGCCATTCCCATCTGCAGCAGTATATGCTTTATCATAAAGTATTTTTAATTGTCTATAAGAATCACTTAAATAGTTTTTTCCAATTAAAAATTGATTTTCTATTTCTTTATAGTCTGAACTCGGTTTTATACCTTTTCTTTTTTCATCTTGAATAAATGCATAGTGTCTTCCAGTTTGTTTAATTAATTCATCTGCTCTAATAGTATTATATCCTAGATTAGTAAGTTGATTACTCCAAGTATTTTGGTTAAGTTTATCTATTTCTATTTTTTCATCTCTTTCAATCTCTCCTGGAAAATGTCTTTCTTTTAGAGGAATTCTATTAGTTTCTCCACTTTCTGGATCAATTACTATTATTTCTTCTACTTCTCCTTTTTTTGGTTTTATTTTTCCTGGAAGTTGATTTGCTGAATGAAATGTAATAGGGTTTCCTCCTTCAGGAACTAATAGTTGGTTTCTATCAATTACACTTTTAATATGCCTTTCTGCTGATTCTCTTCCAGATTCAGTAAATCCCTGTTGAGTTAATCCAGAAGCATCAATTAATGGTCC
>CAZSNJ010000023.1:0-7917 GCA_964608525.1 Candidatus Woesearchaeota archaeon
AATTCTAGATACTCTTCTAAAAAGTCAAACCCTGTTGTGATAAGCCCTTTTTTCTTTGCTTTATTTAACAATCTAAATGCTTTTGGTGCTTTTTGCGCTAATCCTTCTGAAAAAATCAAACACATTCCTCCCCTGAGATAATTAGTTTCAACCCTACTCAAATTTTTATAGTTTGATGCTTCTAATTTTTCTGTTGGTTCTCCTGAAATTTGAAAAGGAATATTTTTTGCTAAAAAAAACATTTCTTCTTCTGTTGGAAAATATTGTAAATTAGTAACTCTTTCATGATAATCTCTATTTTCTGTTGCATATCTTTTAATTTCTTCATCATCCGGATCATATTTAGCATATCCAAACATTTCTCTTAAATAATCAATTAACATTAAAGCAACACAACTTGCAGTTGTTCCTGCAGAACGAATTGGCCCTGAAAAATAAGCAACAAAATATTCTTTATTATCTCTTGTTTTTCCTAATTCTAATTTAGTAAATCCTTCAATTGGGCTTGAAACAACTCCTAGTGTTGTATATGCAAAACCAACTCTTATTCCTGCTTCAATTGCTTGTAATAAACTTTCAAACTTACAAAATTTTTGTTTTGCAACTTCTTCTGCAATTTTAAAGACAACCATTGTGTCTAACTTTCCATACTCTTTTTCTAATTCAAGTATTCTTTTTGCAATTCCAGAACCTTCTACTTGAGGATACACTGTTGAAATTAATCCTACAACTTTTTCAGCTAAACTTCTTGCTAAAGGAATTTCTACCTTTTCTACAGGATCTAACCCTTTTTTTCGAGCATCTTCGGCTATAAGATATGCTTTTCTAACATCTTTTTCAATATCATTAAAATAAGTTTGAGTATTCATTTTATTCAAAATCTAAAACTCTAATTGCCCTTGTTTTTAAATTAAACATTGGAACTTTGCAAAAATCAGGTTCATTCCCCATTTTTTCTTGAAATGCTGTTTTACTTTCCCAACTTGAGCTTGAAATGGTCAAAATATTGTTATAATATGAAACAGCACTCTTGTGAGTATGGGCAGAAACAAGAATATCTGGAACATTTTTTATTATCAAAAAATCCTCTTCAGAAGGAAAATATAATGTGGATGAATGTGTCGGAGCTAAATGTTTTTGTTTTAATAAATAATGCATGAGTTTGTCAGGCTGATGAACTGCTTTTTCTTTCATTAACCTCGAAATATTATTTGCATAATAATGGTATGAATATCCATGATATAAAAGAATATTAAAACCATTAAATCCCTTTCTTGAACCAATATTAATCTGAGAGGGATTAGTTACAAGAATTATATTTTTTAAATTATATAATGGCCAAGCATATTTTTCATCCAGTAATGGTTGAGGTTCCATAATTCTTAAAGCGTCATGATTTCCAGGACAAATAATTATTTTTATGTTATTTCTTATTTTTCCAAGTAATTCTGCAGCCTTTGCATATTGTAATTCAACATCACTTATCTTTAAGTCCTTTTCTTGTCCAGGATATTCTCCAACCCCTGCAATTAAATCTCCTGCAATAACTAAGTATTTTATTTTTTCAACTTCAGGCGTATTTAAAACCTTCCCATTCAAGTAATCAATAAATTTCAAAAAGTTTTCTTCTAAAAATAATTTGCTTCCAATATGTAAATCAGCAATGAATAAAACAAATTCTTCTACTGGAGATTTTTTTCTCTCAAAAATTACTGAATCTGGAAAAATAATTTCATTTACAAACATTATTTCCCTATTACCAACCCCTTTCAATCCAATTATAGAATCCAAAGTTATATCTTCTGCTTTTTTATAAAGTTCTGGCTTATTTTGAGAGATTAATACCTTTATTTTTCCTGTTAAATCCTCAACTTCAAGCAAAATATTTTGATTTTTTGTAATTCTTTTATCAGAAACTATTCCTATTATTGAAACATTTCTTCTATTTGCTACTATTTTATTTATTGAAGTTAAATTATTCAATTCAGAACGTTCTTGTAAAATGTTTTTCATTTCAGAAAATCTGCTTCTAAAATAATTAATAAAATCCCTTACCTCTAACTTTTTATTTAAAATAGAAGGGGAGTTAATTACCTTTACATCAGATATGCTATTATTTATTTGTTTTTTTTCAAAATCAATTTGATCTTGTTCTAAATTTTCTTCAACTTTATTAAATTCAGATAAATGAGTTAAAACTTCTGAAGTTTTTCTAGATATTTCAATACTTAATCCTAATTTTATTTTTAAACTTTCTAATTTTTCTTGGTTTTCTTTTGGAAGAGTTAAAAAAAATTGATTAACTTTTTCCTTATTTTGATTAAAAACCTCTTTTGTTATAATTTTTTGTTGAGATACTTCTCTAATTTTTTCAATAATTAATTTAACAGATTCAACATCACTTGTTTCATTAAATAATTTCAAAACTTCATTATCAATTAAAAATCCTTTTTCTAAACAAAATTTTAAAATATTTTTGCTTTCCATTTTAATTATAATTTATAGCATCTTCAATAATTACTTTTATTTTTTGAATAATACTATCTGTAATTGCAAGTTTTATTTCCCTCATTCGTCCTCCTCTTCCCTTAGAAATAACTCTAACATTAATTATTCCCAACATATCAAACTCTTGAATTATATCACTTACTCTTCTTTGAGTTAAAACTTCTGATTTATTTTGAGTACACAATTCTTGATAAGAATTATATATCTCTCCTGTAACTATGGGGTTCTTTTTTTGTTTTTCGCATAATTGTATTATTGAATATAAAACTAGTTGAAATTGTTTTGGTTCTGTTTTAATAATATCTAATATTTTATCTCTTTCAATTTTATTATTAGATTCATCAATATGTTTCAATAATATTTTTTTGGAATTATTTCTTTCTGCTAATTCTCCTGCTATTCTTAATAGATCTAATGCTCTTCTTGCATCTCCGTGCTCCCTTGCAGCATATGCGGCACATTTGGCAATAACACCTTCTTGAAGCACATTATCTTTAAATGCTCCTTTTGCCCTTTTGTTTAAAATTTCCTGTAATTGTATTGCATTATAAGGAATAAAAACAATTTCCTCTTCTGAAAGAGAACTTCTAATCCTTGGGTCAATTTCATCTAAAAAAGTTAAATCATTACTAATTCCTACAATACATATTTGAGTTTTAGAAAGTTCAGAATTGAGCCTAGTTAAATTATATAAAAAACCATCAGATATTTTTTTAACTGCATGGTCAATTTCATCAAGAATTAAAACAAACAATTGTTTTTCGGAATCAATAATTTCAATAAATTTACTATATACTGCTTCGGTAGGTAATCCAGTTGAAGGAATATTTCCTCCTAATTTTTTAATAAGTCCTGCTAAAATCCTATATTCAGTATCTGAAACTTTTTTTAATTTACAATTTAAATATTCTATTTTCAATTTAAAATCAGATTCTTTTTTAACTCTTTTTAGAAGCTCATTTCTAACATATTGTATTGAAAGAGTTTTACCTGTTCCTGTTCTTCCATAAAGAAATAAATTACTTGCTTTTTCACCTCTTAAAACAGGTGCAAGAATTGAAGCTATTTGTTTAATTTGAACATCTCTATGAATAATATCTTCTGGTTGATGATTTGTTTGTAAAACTAATTTATTTTTAAAAATATTATTCTTATCAAAAGATTCAAAAATACTATCTAATTTTGATTTCATTTATAAAATAAACTCATTTTTTAATTAATATAATTTAAATATCTCACAGGTCAATTTCCTATGGAAATTATTTAAATAATTTATATTTCAACGATAAGAAATTTATTTATTATATAAATAGTTATAACTACTTAAAAAGAAATACACCTAAATTTCTAATGGAAAAAATGTTTTAATTAATTAATAATTTATTATTAAATATATAATATATAATATAAATATTTATAAATTAAAAAAAATAGAAAAAATAGAAAATTTGGTTTTTAAATATTTCTACATGAAATCAAGGAGTGAGGGTATAAATAAATCATAAGAAAAGGATTATGACTATCTAAATATATTCTTTAAAACAACTCTTTTTTTACAGAAAAGTTTATAAATTATTTTCTTTTGATTTTAATATGAATAATAAGAATTACTTTAGTTCAATTTTAAGTAAAATGGTTGTAACAAAGGAAGGCAAAAGATTAGGTTTTGTTAAAGATATAACTTTTGAAACAATTTCAGGAGAATTAATTAATATTGTTGTAAAAGATTCTACTAGTTATACTAAAAATCTTAATTTAGAAAAAATAGGTTCAAATGAACATTTAATACCCTATAGTGCAATTATTGCAATAGGGGATTTTGTTATAGTATCAGAAGAAGATCTAATCTAATAAATATGAATTTCTTTAATAAAATAGAAACCCTTATAAATACTTTTTAAATTAAATAATAAAATGAAAATACTAGGATTTAATTTTACTAAAATAAACATAGAAAAGTTTTCAGATAATCTTGAAAAGTTAAAAATGAATACTAATATAGATATATTAGATATTAAACAGGTTAAATCAAACTTTCTTAAATCAAAAGAAGAAATTATAGGGGTTAAATTTAGTTATATTGTTGATTATTCTCCTAATATTGCAAAATTGGAGTTAAAGGGCAGTATTCTTCTTACAACAGCTTCTAAAGTTGTAAAAGATATTTTAAAACAATGGAAAGAGAAAAAAATACCTGAAGGGTTTAGAATGGCATTATTCAATGTTATTTTAAGGAGATCTACGATAAAATCATTACAATTGGAAGATGAGATGAATTTGCCCCCACATATTAACTTACCAAGAGTTTCTAATCAACAAGACCAAAAAGAATAATTTTAGATTAAAAACCTTTAAAAAAAACAAATGGTTTTTTAGTTAATGAAGATATCAAAAATAAAAAGAGAGAAGATTTCTGAACAAATTTTAGCATTTTTATATCTAGAAACTCCAAAATCTTTTTTTACATCTGAAATTTCAAAAGAAATTGCGCGTGACGAGGAATTTATTAAAGGTCTTTTAATAGAATTAAGAAATAAAAAATTAATAATAGAAATCAAAAAAAATCCCAAAGGAATTTCCTATAAGAGACGATCTAGATGGAAATTAAGCAATATAACTTATCTTTCTTATAAAAATAGCCAATCTGCAGAAGGATTAGTACAATCTATATAATATTAATCTTTTTATACTCTTTAATTTTTAAATTTAAATGGATTATTTAAAAGAATCATTTGAAAAAGTAAAACAAGACATAAATTCTTTAAGAGAAGAAATTAATTTTTTAAGGTTAAATTTAATTGAAATTGTGGAAAAAGTAGTTGAAATAGATAAAAAGACACAGAATTTAAGTTCGACAGATAGGGAGGGTATTCCAACACACCCAACACATCCTTCGACACATAATTTACCTTTAGAAGACTTAAACAAGCAAAATATTGGTATTTCCATTGGAAACCATGGGGCTTCGACAGACAGACAGACAGACAGACAGACAGACACATATGGGGAAAATAAGGGAAAATATGAAGAAAATTCAATTGATAATGCTGCAGACATACTTAATTCATTAGATAATATAAAAAGAGAAATTAGACTTAAATTCAAACGAATTACAGACCAAGAATTATTGATATTTTCTGCAATATATCAATTAGAAGAAGAGACAGGTTATACAAATTATAAAATTCTTTCACAACATCTTAATCTAAGTGAAAGCTCAATTAGGGACTATGTTGGAAGACTTATTAATAAAGGCATACCAATTAACAAAAATAAGATCAATAATAAAAATATTCAATTAAAAATATCAGAAAACTTAAGGAAAATAGTAACTTTACCTACTATCTTGCAGCTTAGAGAGCTTTAAATGTGTAAAGTTATAGGTATTAAAGTTAACCTACTCACCGAATAAATATATAATTCTCTTAGTTATTTTTTTAAATTTATCTCTATTTAATTTATTACCCACTACATAATTCCCCTAATAACTCTCTTTTTATTGTTTTTAGGCACTATTTTTATTTTAATTAACCCTCACTTTCTCCCTTTTAAAACACCTTTTTTTACCTTTTTTTGGTTTTTTTAGCATATTTAACCCTCACTTTCGACTTTTTTAAGAGTTTTTCCTTCATATTTTCGGGTATTGATAGTCTCTTTTTACCACTTTTTTCAATTGTTTCTTCTATTATTGGTCCTTTGCTTTTTGCTTTTATTCGATTAATTTGCCCTCTTATTGTAGATCTTTCTTTACCAAGCATTGCTGCTAAATCATCATAACTTAATTTCATATCTGAATTTAATAAAACCCATAATATGGCTCTTTCAGTTATTGAAAATTGGTCAAAATTTGGTGTTTGAACAGCTGTTTGAACAGCTGTTTGAACAGCATAAACAGCTGTTTGTTTATTGGACAGTCGCCTAGGTGTTTTAAACACCCTTGTTGTTTGATCAATTTCATCATTTTTTGCAGCATTTTTTATCTCTTCAATATCTTTTTTTACCGACGATAAAACCTCTTTTATCTCTTCAATATTTCTTTTTTGCATATTTTTTTCAGAATCAAGGTGTTTAATCCACTCGCTAATAGAAAGAATATCTTTTTTTACAAAACCAAAACCTTTTCTTGTTTCGTTTTTTATCTCTTCAACCTCTTTTTTCCTAAAAAACCAACTAAACATATTACTATCTTGTAAAATAATCTTTAAAAATCTTTTGTTTACGACGATAAAGCCCTGATTTTATCGTCTAAAAATTAAAGAAAAAACTCTTAAAAATTAGTCATTTTTTGTGTTTAAACAGCTGTTTTTCACAAAAAAAACTGTTTTGTGCGCTGTCCAAACACCTTTAAACAGCTGTTTGTTTTTTGGACAGCCTTTTATTAAGGTTCACAAAGATAACCTAAGTGCACAATCTTGCCCAATAGATTAAAGATTAATTAAAATTAGGAAAAAGTTATAAACCTTATTTCACTTTTTAATTAAGGTAGAAATGAGAGACAGATTGTATAATTTTTTTATCGGCGGAAAAAGGTTTGAAAATGAATTTAGAAGACAAATACGTCTTTTAATTGTCCTTACTCTTGCTTTTACAGTTGCATTTACATGGCGTCAGACCTTATTTGATGCATCTCAAGCACTTGTTCAATTAGTAATTGATGTAAAAGGATCAACAAGTTTAAGCGTTCTTACATCAACTTTCATAACAATTGTGAGTATTTTAATTATATATCTAGCTTCCCATTTTTTAAAAGAAGATAGGGAGAATTATTAATTCTATAGAAATGTTTAAAAAGGAAAATTTTCTTAAGACCAAATGCGAAAAAATTATAAATATAAATATGGGTTTGAAACTGATACAGAATTAGAAGAAAGCCAATTACAAAGTATCTCTGATAAATATAGCTGTGGGATAAGTTTTGGTGAAAAATCAGATAATGATGGAACTTGGATACATTATTTAACTAAAGATAGGGAGTTAACTAAAAAAGAATTAAGTAATTTAATTGAAAATCATGGATTTAATCAATTCTTTTTTAGAAGAACTTCTGAAAATACACAAAAACCAGTTCCAGGGATGTTTAAAAAATAATTTAACTAAGTTAACCTAAGTGAACATAATTAGGGTACAATAATTTTTAAAAATTAATATAATATGAAATAAAGATGACAATTGAGATTGAATTATTTAAAGAAGAAATTCGTAAAGAATTGGATGGATTTACTCTATTTGAAGTAGCTAAAGAGTTTGTTCATAGTAATGAAGATTCAAGAATGATAATTAGAGATTATTTATCTAAAAAACCAGAAAAGTACGGAAAAGAAGTAAGTAGATATATTCAAGATTATAGTAGATTTTTAGAAATTCTCTAAAAAAGACTTCTACACAGCAAACGTGCGTACAACCTGTATT
>CAZSNJ010000024.1:0-7699 GCA_964608525.1 Candidatus Woesearchaeota archaeon
ATCAAGAAGAAATAATTTTTTTAGCTAAAATAGCTCCCGCTTACTTAACAATGCAGTGCTGAAAGGGATAAACAAAAGACAAAAGATAGCTATGGTTTTTCAATTGAATTAAAATCAGAAAAAAAGATTATTGGTGGATGCGGGATATCCAAGATTGATAATCATAGTAAGACGGCTGATATTGGTTACTGGTTAAATGAAAATTATTGGAGACAAGGATTGATTACTGAAGCAATAAATGTACTTATTGAATTTGCTTTTAAGAAATTAAAACTCAGAAGATTAACTATTCCAACATATTCGGATAATAGAGCTTCAAATGCACTTGCAAAAAACCTTGGATTTAAATATGAAGGGAGATTAAGGAAAGTTGCACTTTGTAAAGCAACAGGTAAGATTCACGATGAAAATGTTTGGGGTTTATTAAAAAACTGAAAAAAGAAATTGGTAAAAAAGAATAAAATAAAACAAAATAGAAAAGTGATAATAGTTATAGCAGTTATAATTATTGCAATATTTTTAATTAAATTTAATATTAAAGAAGTTGAACCTGTAGTAGAGCCAGTTGTTGAAGCTCCAGATCCTCCAGCTTCGCCTACACCTTCTCCAGTAAAGTATTTTTCAGAATCAACAGATAAAATAGAAATGAATGTTGGTTCTCAGATTCTTTATACGGATAATCCTACAACTACATTAAGTTATTTTGCTCTTGATGATTCAAATAATCTTGTTAGTTTTAAAGATGGTGATAGAGCATTTGTCAGAATTTTAGGAATTACCCATCTTTTTACTGAGAATACAGAAATCTTTCATCCAGGATCAGATAATACTATCTTTATAGGCGATATAAATATATCTTTTCCTGGCGTATATTTAATTAAAATATGTTTAGGACCAAGTATAAATTTAGATAGTGAAGGAAATATGGTTTGGCCATTTGGTTGTTTTGAAGATCAAACTTCAATTCAGATGAATGTTTATGAAAAATAATTTAATTATCACATTCAGGACACATCTCTTTATGTCGTCCATACATTGCTGCACCATGTAAAGAAACTAGAAAGGGGACAAAATAAGTTAAAATTACTTGTATAAATCTTCTTGTTGAATAAGTACTATATAAAATCATATCATAATGATTAATTAATGCTAAAATTGTACCTACAACAAATCCTACTATAATTGCCCTAATTAAATTGTGTCTTTTCCTACAATGTTTTAGGAATATTCTCATATTATCTAATATACTCTTTTTATTATAAACTTTTCTTTATAGACAATTTTATAAACATTATATTTTGTTATAAATTATGAATTTCCAATTTTATTTAGAGAAGTTACATGATTCTGAAAAATTTAAAGAATTTAAAAATGAGAATAAAGATGCCTATTTATGTTCAGGGTTTTTTATTTTAGATAAAACCGGAAAAGGAGATAAATCACATTTAGATTTTTATATTCCATCTAAAGAAAAAATGTTTAGTTTTCAATTAGAAGATGGAATAAAATTAGTTCCTGTTGAAATATTAGGTAAAAAGGTTCCTGAGAAAATATTAGAAGACATTGATTTTAATTTTGAAGATATGGAAAAATTGATTAATGAAGAAATGGAAAAAGAAAATATAAAAAACAAAGTTCAAAAAATAATGTTTTCTTTACAAAAATTAAAAGGAAAGGAATTTCTTGTTGGCACTGTTTTTATAACAATTATGGGATTATTAAAAGTTAATATAGATATTAATATTAAAAAAATAACTGATTTTGAGAAAAAATCTTTTTTAGATATGATGAATATTACTGGGAAGAGGAAATAATCTTTAATTCCTTATTATTGATAGAGCGTAGTGTTTGTCATATGCTACACCTAAAAATTCATAATGCAAATAAAACTTTCTTTCAATAGATTTTATTACTCCTCCTCCTCTTACATTATTTAAAGTAAGTTGATCTAGGAGTTTATTCATATCTGAAGGCAATAAACTTAATCTTCCAATACAGTTATAAGTTTGTTTAATATATCTTCTTCGATTGTCTATAGGAATATTTAGTCCTTTCATCTTTTTAGCAGTTTTCATCATACTACTATATAATTTTTTTTTGTTCATATTTTTTTAATTATCTTATACTACTTAAATATTATTGTGGTTTTCTAACAATAAAAGCAATATTTCTATCAGGTGTAAATTTTTCTGTTATTTTAAATCCAATACTTTCAAATAATTTATAAATTTCTTTTGGTTCATATAAATAATAATATCTTGGTCCTTTATCACGCCATTTTACATAACGTTCTTTTGAAGAATTTTTAAATCTTTTAGTATTTTTATTCCATACAGTAATTTTTGCATATGCCCTTGGTTTTAATACACGAAATAATTCTTTAATTGCTTTTTCTCTTTTTTTATCACCTTTAATACAATGAAGATGTGAAGCGCAAATTGCAGAATCAAAAAAATTATCTTTAAATGGAAGTTTATCTGAAGAGGCTACAATAAATTCAGCTGTAATATTTTTTTCTTTTGCACGTTTTTTAGCAAGTTTAATCATCTCTTTAGAAAAATCAACTAAATACATTTTTCCGTTTTTTATTTTTACTAAATGTCTTCCTGCACCAGATCCTAAGTCAAGCACATTACCTTTTTGTTTTTTTAAAAAATCTAATATATATTCTGATGGTTCACTTTTAAACTCATACCATTCTTCTGCTATATTGCTCCAGACTTGTTTTTGAGAGACCATTAATTATTGTGTATGTTTAACTATAAAAATCTTTAAAATATCTTTTTCTTTAATAAAAGAATGGGAGTATTTGAAGAATATGAAGCTGAAAATAGAAGACATAATATGTGTAAGGTTATTCATGATTTCTTTATTTTTGATTATAGAGGATTATTTTCTAAAGATATTTCACTAAATTATGAGGCAACTAGCGAGCAACCATTGATATTTTTCAATTGTTTAGATAAAGATAAATTTTCTTTTAAAGTTCATGATCTTCAATTAAAAGAAGATGCAATTTTTTGGCATGGAGTTGCACAAAGAGATAAAAAAATTAAATTTAAAGGATTTATAAATAGTTTATATGATATTGGTTTTGGAGGATTAAGAGGAAATCTTAATGTTGAAAAAGATTATCAAGAATTAGGTATTTATGTAAGAAAAGGAGAAGTTTATCAATTACAAACAAAAGAACAGAAAGATGAATTTCGTTTATTATTATCTAATTTTACTAGAAGTATAAATCCAGTGCTTAATAAACCTATTAAAAAAGAATTATCTTAAAATAATTTCATTCTCCAACAAATTCAACAATAGAAAAAACAGGATGTTTTGATATTTTTTCTTTTCCTTTTAAATCAGGTAAGTCAATTACAAAACTACACTCAACAATTTCTCCTCCTAATTTCTCAATTAATTCACAAGAAGCTTTTGCAGTCCCTCCTGTTGCAATCAAATCATCAATTAATAAAACTTTTTGACCTAATTTAATTGCATCTCTATGCATTTCTACTGTATCTGTTCCATATTCTAATAAATATTCTTGAGAAACAGTCTCTGATGGCAATTTGCCTTTTTTTCTAATTGGAATAAAACCACAATTTAATTTCTCAGCTAAAATTCCTCCGAGAATAAATCCTCTTGCTTCTATTCCACAAACAACATCAATTTGTTTATCCTTATATCTATTATGAAAAATTTCAATTACTTTTTTCATCCCTTCACTATCTTTAAATAAAGTTGTTATGTCTCTGAACATTATTCCTTGTTTTGGAAAATTCGGTATTGTTCTTATCTTACTTTTGATAAATTCCATTTCCCTATTAACAATTTTTTGTCCTGAAATTTTTTCAATTGTTTTTATTATTACTTTTTTTACGTTTTCAGAATTTTGTTTCATTACTCTTTCTATTTCTTCCCATGTTACAGGAGTTTCTGTTTTTTTCCAGCAATCATAATCTGTTGACATTGCAATAACCGCATATTCTACTCCTGCCTCTTTTGCTAAAATTGCTTCTGGAGCTGTTGACATATTTATTACATGAGCAAAATTTTTGAACATAAAACTTTCAGCTCTTGTTGAAAATCTTGGACCTTCTATTGTTAAAATTGTCCCAATTTTATGATTTTTTAAATTAAGTTCTTCACAAGAATCAATTAGATATTGTCTTAATTTTTCTGAATAGGGATCAGCTAAACTAGTATGTTTAATTCCTTTTTTAAAATCATTAAAAAAAGTTATATCTCTATGTTTTGTAAAATCTATAAATTGATTTGCTATCACAAAATCTCCTGGAGCTATACTTTCTTTTAAACTTCCTACAGCAGATGTAGCTATTATGTATTTACAGCCCAATTGAACTAAAACATAAATATTTGCTTTATTATTTACATTAGATGGTGTAATTTCATGATTTAATCCATGTCTAGATAAAATATAAATTTCTGTTTCATTCAAAATTCCTTTTTTTATTTTAGAACTTGGTTTTCCATATGGAGTGTCAATCTCTAATTCTTCAATATTTTCTAAGATATCTTCTTTTTCTAAACCAGAACCCCCAATTATTCCTATTTTCATAGAGTTAAAATTATCAAACAATTTAAAAGTATTTTTGTGATTGAAAGGATATGTTAAAACCTAAGAAAAACGAGATTAGAAAACCAACAAAAACAATTTCAGGAATAACTCCTGTTGCAGTAATGCTTCCTCCTAAAAAATGCAAACACGGAACTTGTGTGTATTGTCCAACCTTAAATGTTCCTCAAAGTTATACTCCTAAAAGTCCAGTTGTAATGCGTGCAAGAATTGTTAATTATGATTCTTATAAACAAGTAAAAGCAAGAATAAAAGCATTTCAGGTAATGAATCATCCAACAGATAAAATTGAATTAATAATTATGGGGGGCACATTTCTCGAATATCCAAAGAAATTCCAGTATGAATTTATAAAAAAATGTTATGATGCAATGAATAATAAAATATCAAAATCATTAGAACAAGCAAAAAAGTTAAATGAAAAAGCAAAACATAGATGTGTTGCATTATGTATTGAAACAAGACCTGATAGATGTTCTAAAAGGGATATAAAAAAAATTATAGAATTTGGTGCAACTCGGGTTGAATTAGGTGTTCAAATTATTGATGATGAAATTTATAGAAAAAATAAAAGAGGTCATAAGGTTCAAGATGTTGTTGATGCAACTAAAAGATTAAGAGATGCTGGATTCAAGATTTCATATCATATTATGCCTGGACTCCTGGGGGCAAATCCTAAGAAAGATTTAAAACTTTTTAAGAAAATTTTTGATGATAAAAGATTTAAACCAGATCAATTAAAGATTTATCCATGTCAGGTAATTCCTGGATCAGATTTAGAAAAATTATATTGGAAAAGGAAATATAAACCTTATACAAAAGAACAAACTGAAAAAATCCTAATTGAAATGTTAAAAATAGTTCCTAGATATTGTAGGGTTATGAGAATAATGAGAGAAATTCCCCCAGATTATTTAGTTGCAGGAACAATAAAAATTGATTTAAGAAAAGATATTGAAGAAGAATTGAGAAAAAAGAAAACTAAATTAAAAGAGATAAGATATAGGGAAGTAGGTTTTGCATTAAGAGATAAAGAAAAAATTAATACAGAATTAAGATTAAAAACAACTAAATATAAGGCATCTGAGGGCGATGAATATTTTTTAGAGATTATAAATAGAGATGATATTTTATTTGGTTTGTTGAGATTAAGATTGACTGAAAATAAGGCAATAGTAAGAGAGGTACATGTTTATGGAAAATCTTTAAAACTTAAAGAGAAGAGTAAATTAGCTTTGCAACATAAGGGTTTAGGAAAATGGTTAATGAATGAAGCTGAAAAAATTGCTAAAAAATATAAAAAGATTTCAGTTATTTCTGGAGTTGGAGTTAGAGAGTATTATAAGAAATTAGGGTATAAACTAGAAGAAGATTATATGGTTAAGTTTTTATAATTGACTTTTTATTAGTTTTTATGGATAAAAATATTATTATTCTACGTCCTGAAGAATTAGAAAAGAAAAAACAAACAATTCTTAGTGAAGGAATGAATAAGTTTCATGTTATTGCTGATTTTGATAGAACTTTAACTAAAGCTTTTGTTAAGGGTCAAAAATGTTCAACAGTTATTGCCCAAATAAGGAATGGAAAATATCTGACACCAGATTATGCTCTAAGAGCCCATGGTCTTTTTGATAAATATCATCCAATTGAAATAGACTCAAAGATACCTTTGAAAGAAAAAGAAGAAAAAATGCATGAATGGTGGAAGGCTCATTTTGAATTGTTAATTGAATGCGGCTTGAATAAAAAGGTGATAAAAGAAATTGTTGCAAAAGGGGAAGTAGGGTTTAGAAAAGGAGTAGATGAATTTATTGATTATTTACATAAACAAAATATTCCCTTAATTATTATGTCTGCTGGACCAGGAGATATGATTTTAGAATATTTGAAAAAAGAAAAAAGATTTTATTATAATGTGAATGTTATTGCCAATTCTTATAAATTTGATAAAAAAGGTCTTGTTACAAAAATAAAAGAACCAATAATTCATTCGTTAAATAAACATGAAACTTCTATTAAAGGTTTGCCAATTTACAAAGAACTATTGCAAAGAAAGAATGTTTTATTATTGGGAGATGGTTTAGGAGATTTAGGAATGATTGAAGGATTTCCTTATGATAATTTAATTAGCGTTGGATTTCTTAATGAAAGTATTGGAGAAAACCTAGAAAAATTCAAAGAGAACTTTGATGTTGTGATAACTAATGATGGAGATTTTAGTTTTATTAATAATTTTTTGAGTAAATTCAAAGAATAATCTTCCCTTCTTGCCATTCTTTTAAAATAAATCTTGCTGTTTTATCAAAATCTACTTCCCCACCTCTTTTTAAGAAATTCTTTCTTTTTCCTAATTTCTCAATAAAAATCTCAGAATCTCTTTTTGCATCTATTTTATAATATTTTTCAAGCATGTTTGGATGTTCTTTTATTAAATTTGAAATTACAAGTTCAGGATCTTTAACTTTACTATAGGTTCTTGCACTTAGTTTTGCATGTCTTACTATTGCATCTTTATTTATATTAGAATATTCTTCTACAGGAATTACTCCAGGACTATCAAGTAATAATATATTTTGAGTTAATTTTAATTTTTGAATCCCCTTTGTAAAACCTGCCTCTACCCCTGTTTTTGCCTTATTTTTTCCAATTAATAAATTAATTAGAGAACTTTTTCCAGTATTCGGATATCCTATCACTCCAACTAAAATTCTATTCTTTTTTATTTTTTTCGATTTTAATTTTATTTTACTTCTTAATTCTCGTCCTCCTTTTCTTTTTTTACATGAAACAAATATTCCTTTTTTATTTTTTAATTTATTCTTATCTATTAAGTCTGATTTATTAAATACATAAATTATTTCTTTACCTTGTTTTTTGATTAATTTTTCTATTTCTAAATTTTTTGTTTCATTAATAAATCTTGCATCTAAGACTTCTATTATTATATCTGAGGTCTCAATTACTTTTATTAGAATATTTGGGAATTTTTCTCTTTGTTTTTTTATATTTTTTAAACGTCTTGTTCTACGTGATGAAAATTTATATTCTACTCTCATAATTAATTGAAGAATAATGTTTATTATAAAATTAACTAAGTGCCCC
>CAZSNJ010000025.1:0-3031 GCA_964608525.1 Candidatus Woesearchaeota archaeon
CTTTCTTCTCTTTCTTTTCCTAAAAACATCATTGGAAGCATTACATTTTCTAAGGCAGTTAAATTTTGGATTAAATTAAAAGATTGAAAAATAAATCCTATTTTTCTCCCTCTTATTTGTGCAAGTTCAGATTCAGAAAGAGTTGATATATCTTGTCCATCAAGATAGATTGTTCCGTAAGTGGGTACATCTAAAATTCCTACAAGATTCATTCCAGTAGATTTTCCCGAACCCGAAGGCCCCATAATTGCAATAAATTCTCCTTTTTTAACTCGAATATTAACTCCATCTAAGGCCTTAACAATATTGTTACCCATGCGATAAAACTTTGCTATGTTCTTTAATTCTATTAAATATTTTTTCTTAAGCATGATTTTTTTATGAACAATTTCTATATAAATTTATCTAATCAATATAGTCTGAAAATGGAAAACAATCAAAATAATGTCCGAAAAATAAAAGAGCAATAATGCTTAAAAATAGTTAAAAATATCCCTGGAATAACAAATAAAAAACGGGCAAAAGCTTTAAAAAAGAAGAATGTTTATGCTCAAGTAAGGTTTTTAGAGAAATTAAGTTATATTTACTCTAAAAATTATCCAAACCAAATATTCATAAATAAATTAAAATTATCAAATAATATAATAGGAGACTAAAATTATAATTCCAATTAGATGTCTATCTTGCGGAAAACCAATTGGTCAGTTGTGGGAAGGATTCAAAAAAAGAACAACTGAGGGAGAAAATGCTAAAAAAGTATTAGATGAACTTGGTTTAGAAAGATACTGCTGTAGATCTGTTTTTTTAGGACAAGAAGATTTAATTGAACTTGTTGGAAAGTTTAAGAAGACATAATCTTATAATTTCCATCTACTTATATAATTACAATCTAAACAAGTAATTGTTTTCTTACTATTTTTTATTCTTATTTTAGAATTATCTTTATTAAATACAACATAACACTTTTTACAAAAAAACTTTCTTAAATTCTTCAAAGGAATATTATTACTCATTGCTATTTTTTTTATTTTTTTAACGTCTTTAGGAGATTTATTTTTAACATTTGAAAAGAATTCTTTTATTTGTTTCTCTGTTTCTTGTTTTGTTAGTTTTTTCATAAATAATCTAAGAATTACGCTTTTATAAAAATATCAAAGAAGACAGCATCGAAGCTTTGCGTCTTGTAGGACACTAGCACAAACGACGTAAGAAGCTTAATTTCTGTGTTCAGAATGGGAACAGATGTTTCCAACTTACTATGGCCGTCTTCAATATTCTTGAAGTTTGTTGCTTTATAAAACTTTTTATATTGATCCAAAACAAAATATTTATAAAGATGTATATACTAATGTATATATGAAAACAAAGAAAAATATAAAACGCGTTGAATTATCTTCTAAGGAGATTAAAATTAATTTAGAAAAATTACAAGAAGATGTTAAAAATGCTTACAATACTATGAAAAAAATATTGCCAGAATCAATAACAGATAAAGAGATTAAGCCATTTGGTAATGCAAGTCATATCATTCTCCCTAAAGAATATGCATACAAAAAAGCAACAGTCATAATAAAAAAATGATAGTTAGAAGAAATAAAAATACAGCAGAATTAGTTGGTTTAAGTTTCAGTGATGGAGGTTTGACTTATAGAAGTAATTCTAATAAAGTAAAATTTCAATTGAGAGGACATTTAGTTGAAGATAGAGATCATTATGATTCTTATATTATTCCTTTATTTAATAAGGAAATTATGTTTCCCATATTTTTAAGAAAGGTAGGGATTGTTTTTAGTAAAAGCAAGACGTTTTATGGACTTACTGTAGAAAGTGTAAATATAGAAAAACCATTGAACTTTCTTGGTATTCCTAGTGGAGTAAAGAAAGAGCTTCCCATTCCATCTTGGATTAAAAATAATAAAAAATATCTCGTGAGATTTTTAAGAGGTTTTTTTGATACAGATGGATGCATTTTTTGCCAGAAAAATTATTCCATTAAAAATAATGAATTTCACAATCAGATAAGAATACAACTAAGTTGTTCTTCTAAAAAATTAATGAAAGAAATTCATAATCTATTAAAAATTTTAAATATTAAATCTCTTTTAATAAAATACCAAAGTAAAAAATATAAAAATTGGAAAGCTATGTATATAGTTAAAGTTTCTGGAGGAATTCAAGTAGAAAAGTGGTTTAAGATTATTGGTTCTAAAAACCCCAAACATATAACTAAATATTTGATGTGGAGAAATTTCGGGGTGTGCCCTCCTTATACCTTATTGAGTGAAAGAAAGAAAATACTTAAAAAAGAAGTATCTCCTTATTCTTATTATAGAAAGCGGAAGTGCTAGAGTGGTCAAATAGGCAAGATTAAGGCTCTTGTGGCTTAGTGCCTACGAAGGTTCGAATCCTTTCTTCCGCATAACAAAAAACCTTATAAACCAAAATATATTCAAATTTTTACCTGCGAGTTATTCGCGTTAGCGGGAAAAAGAATTTTTCTCGTAAATTTAAAATGAAATCAAAAACAAAAATTAGTAAGCAAACTAAGAAAAAAACAAATCCCGAATTAGTAAAAACTATAGTTGCGACTAAAAAAAATGATAATTGGTTAAATATATCAAGAATTCTTTCTGGTCCAAGAAAAAAAAGAATGAATTCAAACTTAGAGAAAATAGATAAAGAAACAAAAGAAGGAGAAACAATACTAATTCCTGGAAAAGTTCTATCAAATGGAGAAATAACAAAAAAACTAAGGATTATTGCTTTAGCTTTTTCAAAAAATGCAAAAGAAAAAATATTAAAATCAAAAAGTGAGTATTCATATATAATAGAAGAAATTAAAAATAATCCTGAAGCTAAAGGACTTAAAATATTAAAATGAAAATAATAGATGGAAAAAATGCAATCTTAGGAAGACTCGCAAGTTATGTTGCTAAAGAAGCATTAAAAGGAGAAGATATAGTAGTTTTAAATTGCGAACAAGTAATAATTACTGGAAATAAAAAAAATATTGAAGAAAATTTTAAAATAA
>CAZSNJ010000025.1:3131-6528 GCA_964608525.1 Candidatus Woesearchaeota archaeon
GAACAAGTAATAATTACTGGAAATAAAAAAAATATTGAAGAAAATTTTAAAATAAAAAGAAGTAGAGTAGGAAGCAGTCAAAAAGGTCCAAAACATTCAAAAACAAGTGAAAAAATAGTTAAAAGAACAATAAGAGGTATGCTTCCAGATCATAGAAAAGGAAGAGGAAAAATAGCTTATAAAAAAATAAAATGTTATGTTGGGATTCCAAAAGAATTTCAGGATGCTAAAAAGATCAATCTAAAAAAAGAAAATAGAAATAAATTTATTCAAATAAAGGAAATAAGCCTAAAATGAAAATAGTTAAATCAGGAAAAAGAAAAACTGCAGTTGCAAGAGCTATTTTAACAGAAGGTTCTGGAAAAATTACAATAAATAATAAAAATTATAAAACACTTCAAATGTTTGACAAACTTAAAATTGAAGAACCAATTAAAATTTCAGAACATATTCTTGGAAAAATAAATTTTGATGTTTTAATAAATGTTAAAGGTGGTGGGGAAAAAGGTCAAATTGAAGCAGCTAGACTTGCACTCGCAA
The DNA here is from genome assembly GCA_964608525.1 of Candidatus Woesearchaeota archaeon. Classification (GTDB taxonomy): domain Archaea; phylum Nanobdellota; class Nanobdellia; order Pacearchaeales; family GW2011-AR1; genus NP1466. The sequence goes on from CAZSNJ010000025.1 coordinate 3,672, forward strand.
AAGTGATTATTGAATTTTCAAAATCAGAAGAATTAACAAAGGCATTTCTAGATTATGATAGAAATTTACTTATTGCAGATATAAGAAGAAAAGAAGCATATAAACCTGGAGATAGTAAAGCTAGAAAAAAGAGACAAAGTTCTAAGAGATAAATTAATATTATCTAATTAAAAATCTTAAATGTTCATCTAAAGAGAAATCTATAAGACTACTATTCTTACTAGCAAGATAATGAGCAAGTTCATCTGCTAAATTAATTATTCTATATTTTTTATCAAATTTTGCTCCTGCTTCAAGATAAATCTTTTTACGACTAATTGAATAACAATCAGATATGAAATTTCTTGCATACATTTTAGATGATTGTTCAAGTTTTCCATCAAGAAAGAGATATAATGCTGTTAGGGAATTATCAACTTTACCTTCTAATAAACTTGCCATAATAACTCCTGGAAATTTTATTCGTGAAATACGAGCAGAATCGTGCTTTTGTACTATTAAAAAAGTATAATCTCTTTTGTTTAAGCGTTCAGATATGCCTTCGTGAGATCCTCTTCTTTTAGATAATCTCTCTGTTTTCTTTTTATTCATTGTCAAATAAGAACTTACAGAAACATATACTGAAATTGCTTTATCATTATTCGATTCATCAAATCCAACATAAAGAACTTTTTTCTCAGGCATATAAAGAAATAGCTTAAATATTATAAAAAGATTATTGGGCTCTAAAGTATATTTTGAAAATATTTATAAACTAAAAAAAAGTATAATAATATGACTGAAAGAAAAGAAGCATGGATGAGACTCTTTGTCTTAATTATATCTGGAATAATACTTACTGTCTGGAAATGGTTAATAATACTTCTTGCAATAGTTAATTGGGTTTATGTTATGTTTGTTGGAAAAAGAATAAAAGAAATTGCAAAAATGAGTGAAATATGGAATACTCAATGGTATATTTTCCAAAGATATATTATATTTGTAACAAACAGAAGGCCTTTTCCATTTGCAGGTTTAGAAAAAAGTATGAGTAAATATGAACACAGATAATTAAGAATTCTTCTTTATCTTTAATCTTTCTAATTTATTTTGAACATGATTAAATAACGTAGATGAAATTATTGGTTTATGATTTCCTTTATGAATTTGATTGTTAAATTTTATTTTGCCAATATATGTAAAGTTTGTAAGAATCTTTTTTAATCCGTTAACCGAAAAATTATGCTTTCTTGCTAATTTTCTTAAACTGATATTTTCTCTTAAAAATTCTTCAAAAATCTCTTCTACTTCTCTAAAATTTTGTGCAGGAACTAATTGTTTATTTTCTAGTTTATACCCAAATGCAACTCTTGACATTATATTTCCAAGTTCTGCTTTTTTAATCATTCCGGATTTTTGTTGTTCTCCTCTAATTTTAGTATTTTCCTTTAATTTTAGTCTTAATTCTTCCACTTCTCTTTTCAAATCTTCTATTTGTTTATCTTTACTCATTTCATTAATTCATCTATCGGACTTTTTATTTTCTTTAACATCTTTGAAGATACATGAGAATAAATTTGAGTTGTACTTATATCTGAATGTCCGAGTAATTCTTGAATAATTCTAATATCCACATCATTTTCAAGTAAATGTGTTGCAAAACTATGTCTTAATGTATGGCAATGAGCATCTTTTTTTATTCCTGCTCTTTTAGTTGCAGATGAAACTATTTTTTGTAAATTTCTTGATGAAAGTCTTCCTTTAGGACCAGTAAATAAATATTCTTCATTTATTTCTTTTTGTTTTTCTACTTGTTTTTTTAAGTCTGTGAATAAAAATTCAGGAATATTAAAAATTCTATCTTTTCTTCCTTTTGCTTGTTTAATATGTCCTATTTTTTCATCAAAATCAAAGTTATTTATCTTTAAATTAATTAATTCCGAAACACGCATTCCGCAAGCATACATTAATGAGACCATTAATTTTGATTTTTTGGTGTCAAACGATTCCATTAACATTTTAATTTCTGCTTTTGATAAAACAACTGGATTTTTTCTTTCTCGTTTTGGTCTTTTAATTCCTGCTGTAGGATCTTTCTTTAAAATATTTGAATAAGCATATTTAACTGCTGATAAAAATACAATAATTGAAGTTGACGCTCTATCACTTAGATTTTTTGCAACATATGACTTTACATCATCTTCAGATATTTCTGTTGGTTGTTTATTTGAGAAATTTAAAAGTTTTAAATTAGCATTTATATAATTTCTAATAGTATATTCAGAATTCTTTGAAATTTTTAACTCAACTCTTATCTTTTCTAGGAATTCATTAGTGTTCATTTTGCACCTACTTTTAATTTTTTCAATTCCTTTAATGTTTGTTTATTGTTTTTAAACAAAATAGTATTCATCCCAAGTTTTTTTGCAGGTTTTATATTCCACTTTTGATTATCAATAAAAACTGTGTTTTTTGCAGGAAGTTTTAATTTCTTTAAAACTAATTTATATATTTTAGGATTTGGCTTTCTTATTCCAACATCACAAGAAACAATTACTGCATTAAATTTTTTAGTATATTTCTCAGGCATTAAAACTTCTTTTGAAATATGCCACTGATCTGAAAGAATTGCAATTTTGTAACCTTGCTTTTTTAGTTTAAATGCTATATTATAAAGTTCTTTATTTTGTTTAAAATTCCTTTTAATTGCTTCTTTGTAAAATTTTTCTAATTTTTTTGAAGTAGTATTAAAATTCTTAGAAACTTTATTAAGAAATTGTTTTTTTGTAATTTCTTTTATAATTGATCTTGCATAAGGAGTATCTATTGAATCAAAATATTGATCTAAAGAAACATTAAATTTTTTAGCCATAAATTC
>CAZSNJ010000026.1:0-5670 GCA_964608525.1 Candidatus Woesearchaeota archaeon
CAATTAGAAGCAAGAGGAACAGATATAAAATTAACTAGAGGAGATTTAGCATTTAGGACTAATTTTGCAACAATTGATTCTATTGAAAAAGGGAATATTCTTGATAGAAGAGCAGGAAGAACATTGACTACAAAAGAAGCAGAAATTTTAGCTAAATCCTTAAATAAAATAAAACTTTCATCTAAATTTAAATTTATTTCAACAATTCAACATAGAGGGGTTTTAGTTTTTAATGGAGGATTTTCAGATAATATTTTAGGAAATGATTCAACATACACTCAAGGAAAATCTAAAGATCTAAATAAAATTGGATTTTCTAAAGCATTAGATGATGAAGAAAATACTCAATATAGTGTAAATATTGTAAATGAATTTATTGAAAGAGCACATGAAATTCTTGAAACACACCCAATTAATGAGGAGAGAAAGAAAAAAGGATTAATGCCTGCAAATTATCTTCTTTTAAGAGGTGCAGGAATTGAACCTCCAAAATTAAAGATTTATAAAAAATGGCTTTCTGTTTGTTATATGCCTCTTGAAATAGGTTTTTCAAAAGTTTCTGGGATGAAGACTTTTTCTTTTGATTATCCTAAGTTAAAAAATTTAGATGCTTATTCAAATCTTTATGATGGATTAAAAAAAGTATGTAAGTTTACAATTAAGACTTTGAAGAAAAATAAAGGAGAAGATTATGCTTATATCCATATTAAAGAAACAGATCTTCCAGGACATGATAATAAGCCAATTGAGAAAAAATTAATGATTGAATATATTGATAAAACTTTGTTTTATTTTTTGAGAAAATTTGCTACATCTAATAAAATTAAGGTTGTTGTAACTGCAGATCACTCAACTCCTTGTAAATTGAAAAATCATTCAGCAGATCCTGTTCCTGTTTTATTATATAATGATTCTGTTATAAAAGAAAAAAAGTTTTGCGAAAAAGAAGCAAGACTTGGAAGTTTGGGAAGAATTATTGGAAAGGATTTATTAAGGAAAGTAGGGTTTGTTAAATAATTTGTCCTAAACATTTATTAATTATATTTCTCTTTTTTATATATGAAGAAAAGAGGTATTATTTCAAATTATCTTCCTTGGTTGTTAATTGCAATTGCAGTTCTTGCAATAGTTATGGTTAGTATTTTTTTACTTAAAAATAAAGGAATTTCATTAATAGATAGAATAAAAGATCTTTTTACAATGAGATAAGATGGCTGAATTAACAATAAATCAATTAATAAAAATAATCATAGGAATTTTTGTAGTTGTAGTTGTAGTTGGAGGATTATATTTGTTTTTTAGTAATTATGTTGTTGATTTCTTTAAAAATCTTCCAGGAGAGGGAAAAAAAGATGAAGTTAGTGATGTTTCTGTTCCTGAAACTAAAGAAGAGTTAGTTGAAAAAGAAACAGAAAAAGTTAAAGAAGAAACATCTGAGAAATCTCTTTGGCAAAACGTTAAGAGTTTTTTTGGATTTTGAAATTTTGGCAAAATGAAAAACAAAATAAAAATTAAAAATGAAAAATAAAAAAGGATTTTTGCTTGCTGAAGAAACATTAAAGATAGTTATTGCCTTAATTGCTATTAGTTTTTTGATTTACTTTTTATCTTCTTTATATTTTAATTCTCAAAAAGATGAAAAATTAGAGTTTGCAAAAGCTTCTTTAGAACATTTAATGGAAGAAATAAATTCTATTGAAGAAGGAAAACCTAAAGATGTTGAGATTTATAATCCGGAAGGATGGGTTGTTGTTTCTTGGCCTTATTTAGATGAGAAACTAATCCCTAATTCATGTTCTAATTTTAAGGGTAAGAGTTGTATTTGTATTTGCAAGGATTTAAAATTTGGAGAAGCACTTTGGTCAAAAATTCCTTTCTTAACTGATTCACAAAGAGAAGTAGCTTCAAATAAATGTGATAAAAAAGGCATTTGTATGGAAAATTCCAAAAGTTTTATTGTTAAGGGAGAAGTAGGAGAACAATCACCTATTTTTATAAAACCCCCTCTTATATTAAAAATAGAAAATAAAATTATTTCAAAAAATGAATTTAGATAGTTTAATAAAATATTTAATGTGGATTATATTTTTTGGATTAGCTTTAGCAGGATTATATTCATTGCTTAAAAAATTTGGTTTAATATGATAAAAATTAAAATGAGGAGAAAAGGAGAATTGACAACACAGCAATTAGTTGGACTTATTATTTTGATTGTTAGTTTTTCTGTTATTTTGCTTTTGTTGTTTAGATTAAATTTAGGAGAAACAACAAATAAAGAAATTTGTCATAATTCTGTTATTATGAAGGGAAAAAGTATTGCAAGTAAATTTACTTCAGGCCCCTTAGATTGTAAGACTAGTTATCTATGTATAACTGGTGGAGGAGAGTGTGAGGGAATTAATCCTACAGTTACAAAAAAGGTTAAACCTGATAATAAGAATGAAATTATGAAAGTAATAGCAGATGAGATGGCTGATTGTTGGAGGATGTTTGGTGAGGGGAAAATTAGTTATCTTGATTGGAAAGATTTTACAGGTGCCCATTGTGCTATATGTTCTATTATAAAATTTGATAAAAATATTAAGGAAATTAAGTACGAAGAATTTTATGACTATCTTTCTAATAATAAAAAAGATAATTCTCAAACATATTTAAATTATTTCTATGGAAATTTTAAGAATATTAATGATTGGGAATCTTTTCAAGATAAGAATCTTAATTCAGGTGTTTCTATAATAGACTCTTCAAAAAAATATTCTATTGCGACAGGAATAAATAAAGGGAATTGGAGAAATATTGGTGAAGCACATTTACCTGTTTATTTAGTAGAATCAGATCAAATAGCTTCTAAAACATATTGTAAAGTTTTTGATATCACAAAAGCCTAATCAATAATTTTATTAAGTGTTTTTGGTTTTTTATTTAATGAAAGAAAAGAGGGCAAATATTTTAGTTGAAAATATAATTTTTATTGTTCTTAATTTAATTTTCTTAACAATTTTAGTTTTATTCTTATTTTCAAAAGTAGGAGATGCTGCTGTTTTAGAGGAAAAATATGCAAAACAAATTGCATTAATAATTGATTCTGCAAAACCTGGAATGGAAATTCATCTTAATATGGAAAAAGCAATTAAGATTGCAGATAAAGAAGGGTGGTCAAAAAGAGATGTAATTAGCATTCAAGATAATCTTATTATAGTTAAATTAAGGGAAAATGGGGGTTATAGTTATTCTTATTTCAATAATGTTGATATTGATGATATCTACTTAGATACTGAAAGAGAACCAGAGATATTTTATAGAATTAAGATAAATGATTATAAGAAAAATGAATAAAAAAGCTACAGATAAAATACTTTCAGTGTATTGGTTTCTTATTTTATTTATTGTAGTTGCAGCTATTGTTTATATGGTTAGTGTTTTTTATGGAGAACCTTATGATGTTCGTGAGATAGAAGCAAATGTAATGATAAATAAAGTTGCAGATTGTATAACTAAAAATGGAAAATTAAAAGAAGATTTTAAGGAGGATATAAATTTCTTAGAATATTGCAATTTTAATTTTGATGTTGAAGATTTTAAGGATTGGAATAATAATCAATATTGGGTTAATGTAAGTAAGTATGATTTTAAGACAGAAAAATTCTCTTTTGAAATTGTTGAAGGAAATGTAAATTTAAAGGATTTTTGTAATAAAGGAAGTTCTGTTAAGTGTGTAGAAAGAGAATTTTATACTTTAGATAAAGATGAACAATATATAATTAAAATTTTGTCAATTATAAGAAAAACAGAAAAAAATGTTATATAAAAAAGCACAAGTTGGAGAAACAATGACATGGGTAGTTGCAACAATTATTATAATTATTATTTTATCATTTTCAATTTTTATTGCATCAATAAATCCAGGAAAAGATAAAGATATTTCTAGATTACTTGATAAACAAAGCGATTTACTTGCAAAAAAATCCTTAGTTGCTTATTTATTAACTGAAAACATTTATAATCAATTAAAAGAAAAAGAAAATTTTGATAAGAATAATGGAGATTTAGCACAAAGAATATTTAAAGAGTTATATGAAAAAGATTATGAGGGGGTTTGGCTAGGTTTTATTATTGATAAAATCCCTGAGGATAATAATTATTTTGAAAAGGAAAAAGTTGGATCCTATTGGGGGGGCATTAAAAAAGAAGCATATAATTATGTGTTAGAAGATATACAATTAAAGGAGGGTAATGAGTTAAGATTAATTTTAACTAGAAAATAAAATGATTAAAAATAAACGCGGAGATATTCCAGTAACAATTTTAGTAATAGGGGTTTTTGCAATTTGTAGTATGGCTATTTTTAGTTTTGTTTATTCTAAAGGTAAAGTTCAAGAAGATTTTGTTGGAATTGGTTTAATTGAAAATATAAACTCTATAGAAGAAGAGATTAGATTTTATGAAAGTCTTGAAAAAACTCCTGAAGAAATTAAGGAAATTCTAAAGGAAGTTGAATTTGATGGAACTTATTATATTATTCAAAAAAATTATGGTAAAGATAAAAATGTTTCAGTTGAGTACAAAGTAAGAATTAAGAAAGATTTATAAATAAAATTTCCTTTTAATAACTATGCAGAATAAAAGAGGTCAAGGATTAAGTACAAATGCAATAATATTAATTGTTCTAGGAGTTGTTGTTTTAGTTGTTCTTATTGGAGGTTTTACGATAGGTTGGGGACAAATGGCTCCTTGGATTAAAACAAATAATGTTAATACAATTGTTCAGGCTTGTAGTGTTGCCTGTTCTACAGATAATAAGTATGATTATTGTACTGTTGATAGAGAGTTAAATGATGGGACTACTAAGGTAAAAACAGATTGTAATCTTTTATCAAAACCACCTTATACTAATTATGAAATAAAAGAATGCCCTCAATTAACTTGTACTCTTCCTGAAAATAAGGGTGATGCAATTAAAAAATGTACAACTCTAGGACAAGAAATAGAATATAAAGGAGATGATTCTCCAAAACATATTTGTGAAGCTAGTGAAGGAAGTATACCTTCTGCATAATCTTTATTTTTTTAATATATTTATACTATAGAAATCATTAAAAATTCAAGTTTATTCCTGATTTTATGATAGTTTATAATGATATTTATGAGGCAGCAAGAAAAGAAAGATATTCTGAACAATTACAAAAATTGCCTAAAAAGTTTCTTGAAGAGGTATCTTCTTATTTAAAGGAGAAAAAAGAAATAGCTTCAAAAGAAGATGATGCTTTTTCAGATGTTATTGTAAAAACAAAAAAACAATTAGAAAATGCAATAACTTTATTTAAGGAATTAATTTTAAGACGGAGAAAAAAAATTTTAAATTTAGTTTTAATTGCTGCAGAAACAGGTATTTCAAAAAAAGATTTTGATAATATGCTTACTTTTGAAAAAGAGCTTTTTGAAGATTTAATGAAATGTATTGATGAATCTGATAAAAAACTTAATAAATCTCTAAATAAAATTAAAGAAGAAGAACAAAAAAACGAATTAATAACATTTATTACAGATGTTGAAGAATTTGTTGGATTAACTGGAGAAAAAATGGGACCTTATGAAAAAGGGCAAATTGCTAATATTCCTAAAGAAATTGCAAAAATATTAATTGATGATGGAAAAGTGGAGGTTATAGAA
>CAZSNJ010000027.1:0-4420 GCA_964608525.1 Candidatus Woesearchaeota archaeon
AATGCAACTTCTTTTGCTTGTTCAGGTGTATAAATTTCAGGAGCAGTTGAAATTTCAACTAAAGGTATTCCAAGTCTATCTAATCTATAAATAACATTATCTTTATCTATTTTAACAGGTCTTGCTGAATCCTCCTCAAGAAATATACCTTCAATTCTAACTTTTCCTTGATTTGTTTTAATAAATCCGTCTCTTGCAATCATTACTGTTCTTTGAAAGCCGCTAGTGTTGCTTCCATCAATTACTGTTTTTCTCATAATTTGAGTTGTTGGTAAAATTTTACAATTAAGTAATATTGCAATTTGTAAAATAATTTTTAGTGCATCTTTATTTATTTCTCTTGGAGGAGATTCATCATATTCAACTAAACAAGTAGTATTATATCCTTGATAAGTAAATTCTTTATTTAGTGATCTTTGATATTGTGCAGCCTTATCAATTTCTCCTGATTCTCCTGCAACAGCATGAAGTTTTCTTTTTATTACAAGATCTGGTTCTTCTTGTCTTAATAAAGAAGGACAATTACAAAATAATTTTTTAGTATCTAATTGTTGATGAATTTCTAAACCGCACTTTAAACCTAATCTTTCATAGTCTAATTCTTCCATAAATTAAGAAAAAGAAAAAGAGTTTATTAAATTAATGAATATTACACTCAAGAATTTTATCTAAAGATACATTTATCTTTCCTGCCATGAAATTATAAAATCCGTGTTCTCCTTCTGTTGCCCCCTTATTAATTTCCCCACTATTTTCTTTATGTTTCCAGTCTAAGATAGCCTTATCTAAAAGTTCATAATAAGTATTTCTTTCTCCTGCTTCAATTATAGGTAATGGAAGCTTATAATGATCTAAGATAATATTTTGTATAGTTCTAGAAGTTCTACCATTTCCATCTATAAATGGATGGATTCTAACAAGATGTAAATGTGAATAAATTGCAAGATTAATTCTATCCACTAATCTTTCTTTTTTTAATTGGTCTCTTAGATACTTCATAAATCCAGGTATTTCTATTTCTTTTACTTTATAAGGATAGGGCGGAGTTGTACTCGCTCCAGAAATAGTTGTTCCAGTATCCCTATATTCTGCAAAATCTCCCGGATAGATATCAGGAGTGATTATCTTTGCAATTTTTCTTATGAATTCTTCATTAAAATTTTTTGGATCAAAATTCTTCCTTCCCCAATTAAATGCTTCTTCAAGATTTTTTATTCCCTTTTTAATATCTTCCTTACATCTATTTCTAGGAACAGAAAAAGGAATATTTAAACAAGGATATTCTATCTTGTATGAGTGAATTTGTGCATTTTTCTCTATCGCCTTTCTTCTATTTTTCTGGCAATTAAAGGTAAATGGATGTAAAAAGACTTCCTTAATCTTCTTTCCAGAAGATCTAGGTACTATTAATGGTTTCAATTTTCTCCTAATTTCATTTAATAAATTCTTTGATATATATCTCATAATTAGAAAAAAAGATAATCTATTTAAAAACCTTTCTATATGTAACTCCTTGAAAGTTACAATATATCACTTAGACTTAAAATATTCTATTGTCTCTTTTAACCCCTTATCTAAATCATAATCTATTTTCCAACCTTCCCCGGTTAACTTTCTAGAATCAAGACAGCTTCTCATTTGTTCCCCTTTAACTTCAGGACTATGAATTACTTCATTTGAAACATCCATTTTCCCCATTATCTTGCTAAAAAGCTCATTAACACTAGTTTCTTTTGAAGTTCCAACATTATATATGCCTGATAGACTCAAAGCCAGGACATTTGCCTTAGCAATATCTTTAACATATACATAATCTCTTGTTTGCTTCCCGGAACCATTTATTGCTGGATTCTCTCCTGAAAGAATTTTATTAATAAAAATAGATACAACTCCTGCTTCTCCTTTTGAGTTTTGTCGAGGTCCATAAACATTGCTATATCTTAAAGAAACATAATCTAATCCATGAACATTTTTGTAAAATTTTAAATATTTTTCAATTGTTAATTTAGAAATCCCATAAGGAGACAAAGGTTCTTCTTTTTCCTTTTCAGATGTTGGAATATTGCAATTATCCCCATATATTGCTCCTCCTGTTGAAGAAAAAATAAACTTCTTAACATTATTTTTAATACAAGAGTCTAAAATATTAAGAGTTCCAAGTATATTTATCTTAGAATCCTTTAAAGGGTCTTTAATTGAATCTCTAACATTTATTTGTGCTGCTAAATGATATACACAATCTGGTTTTTCTTTTTCAAAAATATCTAAAGTATTTTTATCTCTTATATCTGCTTCATAAAATTTTGCTTTCTCATTTAGATTATCTCTATTTCCAGAGGATAAATTATCTATAACAATAACTTCAAATCCCTTATCAATAAGATAATCAACTATAAAAGAACCAATAAATCCTGCTCCACCTGTAACTAAAACCTTCTTCATTAAATCAGCACAAAATTATATTATATAAATTTACTCTTCCAATCTATCATTCAATTCATGAGAAAAATTAGTTAGCCTCTTTTAATTTATTTTATCTTACTAATAATAATGCCCTAAAACCCAACAATAAAAGGATTTAAATACAAGGTTATATTAAATAAATTATGAAACATTTAATTGGAAGGATAGAAAACTGTAAAAATTCTAAAGTATTAGTAATTCATAACAAAATATTAGCTGAAAAAGTAAGGGAATTTGGACAAAAAATAAGTATAAAAAAATATTTAGATAAGATAGAAATAATCCCAAAAGGTCTTTTTCATGTTACAATTGGACAAAATAAAAGATTTAGAATAACAATAACGAAAATAATAAAAGATAAAATTATTCAAATAGACCATAAAAATAAAATAAAAGTGCTAATAGATCTTAAAAAATGGAAAATCACTGAAGAGGAACTATTTTACAAAGGTAAAGGAAATCCTTTAACAAAAATAGTCCCTGGAAATTTAGTTAAGAAAAATGCAGCAATAAAAAAAGGTCCAAGAACCTATTATATAGATATTTCTTCTAAAAGATTATATGAGATATCTAAAGAAAAAAAGATTAATTGTTTATTTAATAGAATAAATAAAAATATTCTTCTTGTTAGGTCCTATAAAAAAGAAGCAAGAAAATTAACGCCTCATAGTAGAAAAAGAGTGCAAATTGCAATACCTAAAATAATATTAAATAAACAAGAATTAAAAGACCTTTCATCTAAATCTTGGCTCCCAATTACTCTTCAAATAAATCTCAAATCATTCGATTTAAAAACAAAAGATTTTTTCCATATAAAAGAAGAGAGGGAATTAGTGGAATATTTAATAAAAAAAGGTTACAAAATAAAAATCAAAAACTCTTCAGATCCATATGATTTCTTAATAAATAATAAAATTGCAGTAGAAATTCATAATTCAATTCCAAAACAGGGAGACCTAACAACACGTCACAAAGTAAAACCGGCACTAGTAAGATTGAGAATATTAGAAGCAGATTCTTTAACCAAAAATAAAAAATTAGACAAATTCATTGTAATCATAAACCAAAAATGGGAAGAAGGAAAATACATAAAAGAAGTCATTAATAAGAAAAATAAGAATATGCAAATTTTCTTTACAAATTTTGAAAACAAGTGGTATAAAAAGATAGGATCCAAAATAATAAGAAAATTTAATTAATTATTCTTCAAGTCTATCATTTAGTTCTCCTACAATGTTAGTTAACATCAACTTTTTAATTTCCTCTTTATCTGAGGTTTTAGCTAATATATATCCTAATTTAATTAAAGCAGTTTCACTTAACATATCTTCTAGGTAAATAATCCCTGTGTCAAATAATTCACGACCATTAGGATAAACTAAAGGGTCAAGTCTTCCATAAATTGTTTGAGCTGTAGCACATACAATTAACCCTTTTTTCTGAACTTCTTTTAATTTTTTTAACCAATTATTTCTAGATCTTTTTGTAGGAACATGTCCTAGTCCAGACATCTCTAAAATAATCCCCTTATATTTCTTTTTAATATAATAATCAAGAATTAAAGGGTCTTGTCCAGGATAAATTTTAACTAAAGCAATTTTATCAACAAATTTTAAATCTAATTTAACTTTATTTTTATTTCGAACTTTATAATCAGATATCTTCTCAATCTTTTCTTTGAATACTTTAGCAAAGGGTTTAGAATTAATAACTTTAAATGCATCTCGTTTAGAACTATGTAGTTTTTTAACTTTACATCCAGGCATTGCATAACAAAAATCATCATTAATTGATGCATGACCAACTAACATCACCTCGGCAATATCTGAAATTGCAGCAAGTGCAGAACACTCTAAATTTAAATTTGCATCTGAAGAAGCACGATCAATACTTCTTTGACTATATGTTAAAACAACTGGTTTATTTAAATTTTTTAAAAAGAATGATAAAGCTGCAG
>CAZSNJ010000028.1:0-4275 GCA_964608525.1 Candidatus Woesearchaeota archaeon
TTTTGTTTTTCCATTTCTTGAAACTTTTCTTTTAAATTTGTAGAATCTTTCAATTGCGAATAAATTTCCTTTGCCTTTTCTGTTTGCACAATTATCATAAATAAAAATTTTATCAAAAATTGAATCAATTACATTACATAATGCATGATGAATTACTCTATCTCTAAAATCAGATTTTGAAATTTTACGAGTCTTTGGATCTCTTAATATAAATGTTTCAAGAGGTTTTGGTTTATATGTTTGTGTTTTTAATTCATCATGTAATAATTTTAAGTTGTATGCAAGATTTTCTTCAAATTCTTTAACATAATCTTTTTTAGTTTTTCCTTTTCTTGCTTTTTTATAAGCAAGAATTAAATTCTTTAAATCATAAATTTTTAAATATAAATTATTGTATGATTTCATTTTAATATCTTGGGCTAAGGCTATTTCAAAAGAGTATCTGTCATCAAAGCTCTCATAATCATTCGCATTGACGTTAAGCCTATTGTCGAAGTTGTTCGAGTTCAAGTTAGCAACTCTTTTAGTAGCTTATTAATTGAAAGTAAATCACCACCACTTCAATTTTCACATTCAAATCATAACTACTAATTGTTGTAGTTGAATTTTATGGTTTATTCTCTTCTGTAAGATTAAACACTATTAATAAGCGTGTAGCCTTAGCAGAGGAATACCTCAACCAAGACAAAAGAAATAATATAATATAAATTAAAAAACTATCTATTTTTTCGACGCGGCGCTTCGCGCATTTCTAGATACCCCAAAAGAGAATCTGCCACCAAAGCCCCCATAACCACTCGCACCGACGTAAAGCCCATCGCCGAAGCCGTCCGAGTACAAGACAGCAACTCTTGTTTGTGGAGATTCTACCTTAGTTAATGCCCAAAAATAAGGTTTTATCTTGTAATGCTCAGAAGATTTTGCTAAATTTTGTGCATTTTCTTCTCCATTAACTAGTGTTATTAAACCTTTGTTATTTGATAATTCTAATGATGTTTGTTTTTCAGTTTTAAATCCATAAGGAGTAAATCTTATGTTTTTATCTTTACTATAGGAAATCCCATTTTCGTCTTTTGATAATCTGTTTTTCAGAGTCTTTTCATCCATAGAAACTCTTCCATCTTTTAATTTAGGATTATCTTGTACATACATTCCTTCTGGAGTATATAGAATTCCTGTATTTCCTCTAATCCAATTTTCTTTTAGTGTTTTGATTATTTGTTTTGCTGTAGAATAATCTTTGTTTTCTAAAGAAGCATAAATTAGAGAAGTTAATTCAGGCATTGTTGCCATTTTAAATCCTTTTCCATAATCTGCTTCCCTTAATCCTTTGAAGTTTGTAGGACCAATTCTTTGTGCATTGAATTGTAATCCATTATCTAGATCTATAGTTGTTATTCCTATAGTTTCCTTGAATGATGGTTTTTGTGTTTTTGTTTTCATAAATTTTATTAGAAATAATGCATTTTTAAATCTTTCTATATTGTTACTATTATAAAGAAGTTCTTCAATCCTTAAATAGAAGTATATACTAATATATACTATAAGAATGGCGAATAAATTACTTAAGGAAGTCGATGAAGAAACTTGGAGAAAGTTTGCAGGATATTGTAAAGCAAAAGGGGAAAAAATTGGGAAAAAATTAAGTAAAATCTTAGAAGATTATTTAAAAAATAAAATAAAGTAAAAATATACTATATCTCATATGGAAAAAATAACAATTAATGTGACTTTGAATGATTTATTAGATGGAACTTCCAGATTTTATTTGAATTATAAATATAGAAATCGGATTTTTTCTAAATTAAAAGATAAGTATAAAGATTGGAGAATAGTGGCTAGAAATCTAAATATTCCAACAAGAAGTTTATTTGGTTTAAGAAGAGGTTGGGAATATAGAGATGGGTGTAAAAAGATGTATCCAATAGGTACTAAATGGCTAAAAAATATTCAAAATTTACTTAATCTCAAAACAAAAGAGATTGAAGAGAACATAAACATAATAAAACTTGGTACAGGAGGACATAGGTCAAAAATAAAACTACCAATACTTGTAGACCTAAATAACGAACCCATTAACAATCTAAAAAGAGCACTTGCAGAATATATTTTTATTAAAAAATTTAAAAAAAATTTAAAATTTCAATTAAACAAAGATTTGAAGAAGAAAAACAATTATATAATGTTAAAAGTAGATATAGAAAAAGAGATAATAGACAAACTCAAATTAAGAGGTCTTCAACCTAAACTAAAAAAAGAAACAAAAAATCATATTATTTATTATAGGAATCCTAACGTCAATAAAATAATTAAAAGAATTATTCCAAAACAAGTTGTCTTTAATGAAATCTTCTCAAAGGAATTTGGAAAATGGTGCGGAGATAGATGCGGAGGCTCACATCAAATAGGATTATTAAACAAAGAAAAAAATTTAATTAAAACATTCTATAAGTTTCTTATAACTAAACTTGACCAACCAGAAAAAGATGTAAATCTATCTATAGATAGAGATTCTTATTATCGTGTTTTCATTTCTAATAAATTATTAAGGGAAAAAGTATTTAATTTTTTAGAGGATAATCTTTTCACTTTACTTTACAATTCTAAAAAATCTGTAAGATATGTTTTTTATGCAGGATTATTTGAAGCAGAGGGTTCAATTTCACAAGACCACATAGATTTTGTTATTTCTTCTTTTGGATTTAATTTAAAGAAAAAAAGAAATAATAATGAAATTTTGGATTTACTAAAAAAAGTGATAAAATTTAGTTATTTATTAAAAAAGATGGATTTAATCCAAGAATATCAAGAAAAATAGCAAATACAAAAATATCTTCTACTTTAAAATATGATGTTAGATTGATTCTAAATAAAAATCTAAAAAAGAGGGTTAAGTTTATAAAAGAAAATATTTTTCCATATGTTATTCATAAAAATAAATTAAAAAGATTCAGAGAAATAGATGAAAAAATCAATAATAAATAATAAAATAAATTTACCCTCACTCACATTGGGGGTGTGTGGACACATAGACCATGGAAAAACAACTTTACTTAGCAAGCTTACTGGAAAATTCACAGATACACATTCAGAAGAATTGAAAAGAGGAATTACAATTAAGTTAGGATATGCAGATATGACAATTTACAAGTGTGATAAAGAATATGCTAATCAAGAAATTAAAGGTAAAAAATGCATACCTACAAGATACATTAGTTTTATTGATGCACCTGGACATGAAATGCTTATGGCAACAATGCTTAGTGGTGCTGCAATAATTGATGCTGCAATACTTGTAATTGCTGCAAACGAAGGAATAAAACCTCAAACAAGAGAGCATTTTATCGCACTAAAAGCAAAAAAAATAAAGAACATAATAATTGTTCAAAATAAAATAGATTTAGTAACTAAAGAAAAAGCACTCGAAAATTATAATGAAATTAAAAAATTTGTTAAAGGAACTCCGTATGAAAATTCTACAATAATTCCAATATCATCTCAACAAGGAGTAAATATTGAAAAAATAATTGAAGAAATCTGTAAAATAGAAATTCCAAAAAGAGAATTAGATAAAGATCCAATATTTTTAGTCGCAAGAAGTTTTGATATTAATAAACCAGGAACAAATATTTCTAAATTAAAAGGAGGAGTACTCGGAGGAATCTTAAAAAAAGGAAAATTAAAAGTAGGTGATGAAATTGAAATAAAACCTGGATTAAGTTTAAAAAAAGCTCATCAACAAATTTATCAAACTTTAACAACAAAAATTCTATCTTTACATAAAGGAAATGATTCAGTTAAAGAAGTATATCCAGGAGTAAGCATATCTATTGAAACCGGATTAGATCCATTTTTAACAAAAACAGATTCATTAACAGGATGTTTAATATCAAAAAAAGGATCTCTTCCAGAAATAAATCATAATATAAAAATAAATTCAGAATTATTTGATGAAGTACTTGGAATATCTGGTCATCAAAAAGTTGATCCAATAAAAACAAAAGAAATGTTAATGTTAAGTGTTAATACAACAATAACCGTAGGGTCAGTTGAAAAAATAAAAGATAATGAACTTGAATTAAACTTGAATATTCCTGTAGTTGCTCTATCAGGAGATAATGTTGGAATTGCAAGAAATATTAATGGTCACTGGAGATTAATTGGGTGGGGAAAAATAGATTAAATTTATAATATCTTATTTTTTCTAATTATCTATGAAAATATATTCTCATTCAAGATTAAGTACATATGAACAATGTCCTTTAAAATTTAAAT
>CAZSNJ010000029.1:0-4212 GCA_964608525.1 Candidatus Woesearchaeota archaeon
CACCCTCTTTTGTTTTTATTAAATAAGGAACATCAAGATTATTATATCTCTTAATTACCTTATATGGATACTTTCTTAGTTTCAATCTTTTTCTATTTGTTAAAAATAAACTTCTTGTTGGAGGATCATTTCCTTCACACCATCCACTATGAATCCCTATCGCAAAAGAAGGGTAAGCAAAATTATTTTTCATCTTTTAATATTTTCGCAATAGTTGGTCCTCCAGAACATAATTCTTCCAAGTGACTACAACTATAACATTCATCAAAAACACCTCTTTTTTTATAAATTTCCCTTAATTTATTAAGACTTCTATAGGCTTCTATAAATGAACTATAATCAGTAAGTTTAGGAGTTTTTTCTGGTGCAAGTGGAAGACATCTCCAGATATCTAGATTCGGGGAGATATCAAAAAAAGGAGGACACTTAAATTGAATATTATTCATATTTTCTTTAAATAAATGTAAATCAGCATCTTCTATTGCACATCTTGGAACACTTAAATCAGCCCAAGTATAGATTCCATTTTCGTTTGCCTTTTTTACCATTTCTATAACTAATTTACCACAATCTTTAAGGTATTTGATAGAACTATACTCTCTTGTTAATCCTGTTTTTCTTGTTGGTTCAAGTATAGACCATCTTATATCAAATCTATTTTTTCTAGCAATCTCCAGATGTTCATTATAATCTTTTGTATCAGAAGAAATTATTATACCTAAGCCTACATCCCTTCCTTTAAGTTGGTTAAATGTTTTTCTAAGACTACTTAATTTCCCCGTTGAGTATGCAGTAGAACCCAAATAAGTTATTTCAAATTCCATTGGAAAATCTATCTTCTCAAATGAGTTTCTAAAATCTTTGTTCCATATACCATTTGTACTAAATCCTACAGAAGTTCCTGTTTTATATATCTCTCTAGAAATCTCAACAGCATTAGGATGTAATGAAGGCTCCCCTCCAAGTATATTGACTTGCATTACAGAAAGATTCTTTTTTAACATATCAGTAAATATCTTAAAATTCTCTGAATTAATAAAGTTGGGTGTATTTTTCTCATCCATATATTCATTAGCAATACAAAAAGAACATCCCGCATTACATGTAGAGGTTATTAGAAAATTCAAACATAAATCTTCATCTTTTAATCCTAATATGGCCATGATAAAAATAAAAGAATGGTATATTTAAACCCTCCCATTCTGTCCTTACTATACAATTACATCAATCAAAACATTTAAATATACTAACCATCTTTAAATTAACATGAAATATGATTAACAAATATTTTTAAATAAGATTTGCTTTAAAATAAAAATGAACTTACTAAATAAATTGCCAAATAGTATAAAAACAGGTATAGTAATTGCGTCAGTTCCTTTTGTGTTTTGAGGGTGTGCACAAAAAGGTCCAATAACATTATCTAATAATCCGCTTTCAAGAGCAATTTATGAGTCAATGCAAAAATGGGGGAGACCAATCTGGTATGAAAGTGTTGAAGATGTCTTCTGAAGGAATAGCCAATCAATAATTATTTAAATAAAGAAGTCTTTAAAAAAACATGGAAACAATAAATATTGAAAAAAAAGAATACAGCAAATTAAGAAGAAAAGCTGAATTAAATGAAAATTTATTGATTAAGTTAGTGAGAGGGTTAGAAGACATAAGAAATGGAAGAATAAAGAAGTGGAAAAAGACAATTAATCAGTAATTCTTTTTTTAATCTCTTCTCTGTAATAAGGAATTAAAGTTTTTATAGTATCAATAACTTTTTGCTGATATTTTTTGTCGCTTAATGCTATTACAAATACTGCTACATGATTTTCATAAATCAGGTAGTAAAAACGATAATTTTGAATTTTCTTCTCTCTAAAAAATTTATAACCCAAAGGTTTGCCAACATAAGGGTTTGATCCTAATTGTTCTATCTCTTTTTCAATTTGTTTTCTTATAGATGTGTCAAGTTTACTGAAGTCTTTATCAAATTCATTTGTAGTAAATATTTCATATTTTTTCATCCATTGCAAAAGTAATAGGCATATATAAATTATAAGATATTGTCTTTATTTAATAAAAAACATGCACAAAAATCCACAATAATAAAACTTAAAAAGTTTGAAATTGTTGGTTTTTTAGAGGTGTTGGTACCTCAGAAGCCTTATTCTGAGAAAAGAATAAGATGGTAGAAAATGTTGGATTAAAATATCCTACTAGTATGCAAATTGAAGTTACAGAAAATTGCAATCATAATTGCTTTTATTGTTATAATCATTGGAGAGATGATAATGCTACAGACAACATGACAAGAGAAGATGCAGAAATTCTATCAGATAAAATAATCAACGACATAAAACCTTTTCACATTGTTTTAACAGGTGGAGAACCTCTAATAAATTTTGATATAACATTGTATTTAATGAAAAGATTTGAAGAAGCTAAAATATTTAATAATTTGAATTCTAATTTAATTTTATTAACTAAAGAAAGATTAGATAAAATTTTAGATTTAAAACCTAATTTACAAATTTTGACCTCTATTCCTAATCATAAAAAGGAATTATATAAACAAGTAACAGGGAAAAATAATCTCTCTATATTTTATGAAAATTTAGAAAATGCTCTTCGCAAAGGAGTTCATATAGTTCCAAATATGGTATTTCATAAACTAAACAAAGAGTATATTTATGAAACGGGAAAATATTTGCACGAAAATTATGGAATAAAGAATTTCGCAGCAACACCTCTAATAAATCCTTCTAAAAGAGAAGTGCCATATATTCTTTCAAAAGAAGAGATGACAAAACCATTAGAAGATTTGATAAAATTAAGGGATGATTTTGGGATAAAGATTTCTAGTTTAGAAGTTATTCCTCTTTGTGCCTTACCTAAGCATTTACGTGAAGAAAGTATCTTAAATAAAAAATGCTCTGCAGGATCAACAAGTTTTACTATTTCGCCTAAAGGAGATGTGAGAGCATGCGGACATTCTCCAATTAAAGAAGGAAACTTAAAATCCCAAAGTTTTAAAGAGATATGGAAAACATTAAAGCCTTACCGAAAAAATCATTATATTCCAAAAGAATGTTTAGAGAATTGTGTTGAAGTAGAATTTTGTCATGGAGGTTGTAGATTTGAGAGTTATCAAGAGGGAGAAAATCTAAACAAAAAAGATTCAAGAATGAGTTATCCATTAAAACAACAAATAAAAAGAAATGGTATGCAAAGTATTGAATTAAATAAAAAATATTTTATAAGTGATTTTGTCTGGAGAGAAGAATCTGAAAAACAATATGTTTTATTCAATGGAGAAATTCTTTACGCAAATAAAGGATTAAGAGATTTTTTAATTAATCTTCAAAAACAAGGAAATTTTAATTTGTCTGAGTTTCCGGAGAATATGCAAACAAAAGCAAAAAATTTAGGAAAAGTCCTTTTATCAAAGAAATTTTTAATTCATAAAAAATGATAAAGAAAAAAAATAATTTTTTAATAATGCTAAAAAAAGAAGATGAAGATTTTATAGACTCCCTAGAATTAGATAAAATGTATCAACAAATTAAAAGTTTTTTTAATTCTGAAGAAGACATAAATCCAATTAGATTATGTTTAGTTTATTCTCCTGAAGAGTTTATCTTTTTCTCTGGAAGAGATAAACTTGAAAAATGGATAGTTGGACAAGTAACTTATCCTAATAAAATAATTGTGTTTTCACCTTCAGTAGTTGAAAAATGTACCATTCATAAAAAAGAAGACGTTAAAGGGATAATTGCACATGAAATTTCGCATTTATTTTATGGAGGGTTAAAACACCCTAATCTAAGTGTCATAAATGAAGGAATTGCTACATATTTTAAATACCAATTTGTTCCACCTAATTTCAATATAAAGGACTTTAGAATAAGAAATGAAGAATGCCTATTAAGAGGAATGAAAGATTATAAAAAAAATTATTTTACAGGGTATTTTATTGTGGATAAAATTCTTAGTCAGGAAGAAGGGAGAGATAAATTATTTAAATTTTTAAGTCAAATACGAGAAGATGATGATGATGATGATATTAATAAAAAATTTAACATAATCTTTGGGATTGCTCCAAAAGAATTTATAGAAATGAAAGGGGGGAATATATAAATGAATAAAACATATAACATTGTATCAGAGAAATATATGGAAGAAAAAGTAGATGCAGGGAATTCTAATTTATTAGAAAGT
>CAZSNJ010000030.1:0-4170 GCA_964608525.1 Candidatus Woesearchaeota archaeon
GAACAATTCTTTTTGCACCAAGTTTTTTATAGAATTTTGCTGTTTCAATATTTGATACAGATGCTTGAGTTGAAATAAAAAAGGGAATTTTATGTTTTTTACATAATTGAATTATAGCTAAATCCCAACAAATAATAGCATCTACTTTATTTTTAATTTCTTTTATAATTTTTTCAACTTTTTTTATTTCATTACCATAAATTATTGTATTCATTGTTAAATACATCTTTACTTTTTTCCCACAAATTTTTCTTATGTTTTTTAGATCACTAATTTTGAAGTTTCTTGCAGATTCTCTCATGCTAAACTCCTGTAATCCAAAATAAACTGCATCTGCTCCTGCATTAATTGCTGTTGAGAGCATCTGAAAATTCCCTGCTGGTGCAAGAAGTTCATATTTTTGTTTCATAGAATTTTAAAAAGAGTTAAGTTTAAAAATCCTTTTTATTTATAATTTTTATGACAGCTAAAATTAGGAGTTATCCCCATCATGGCGGTGGCGGAGGAAGTAACTAAAGATTTTTCTAGCTGTGCTTATCTTTCTAATAAGAATATTTTTATACCATATTCAACTAAATTAAATTATGACGGATGTAATATAATGGTTTATTATACTTGGTTGTGGTCCGAGAGATGAGGGTTCGATTCCCTCCTTCCGTCCTTATAAAAAAGAGAAAATGAAAAAAATAAAAGAAATTAAAAAATATTTGAATATGTGGCCTACATGGGTGTCAATTATCTTCTTATTTCTCCCAGGAATTTTATACCAAATACAAGTACAAAATGGAGGAGTTGAATATTTAGCTAATTTCTCTGGACTATTAATAATTATTTTCCTTTCTTTATCACTTTATTATGCTATCCCTTTCATAGTTTCTGGAGCACTTATTTATTCATTATCTACTGACTCTAAGAAAAAGGAAAACAACGTGTCTTTTACAATATCTGTATTTTCTATACTTGTTTATTGGGTTACATGGTTTTTTTCATTGTTGAATAAAATTGATTTTTGGACAGTATATCTTGTTTTTCTCCTAATGCTTTTTTTAGGCATAATGATAAAAGGTATATTCAACTATACAGAAAATAGATTAAAGAGGAAGAGAAGATGAAAAAAGAAACAGTTAAAGGATTTAACGATTTTACAGGAAAAGAAGCTCTAAAAAGATTAGAAATCAAAAAAATCTTAATTAATACTTTTGAAAGATATGGATTTAATCCAGCTGAAGCTCCAATAATTGAATATGAAGAATTTGTTAAAGGAGATAATTCTCAAGATGAAGCAGTTTCAGATATATTTAAACTTCAAGATAAAGGTAAAAGAAAGCTTGCATTAAGATATGAATTAACATTTCAATTAAAACGTTTAATGAAAAATAAGAAACTTCCATATAAAAGATTTCAAATAGGAGAAGTATTTCGTGATGAACCAACTACAGGAAATAGATTTAGACAATTCACACAATGTGATGCAGATATAATTGGAACAACAATAAAGGATGAAGCAGAAATTTTAAGCCTTATAAAAGATATGCTTGATAAATTAAATATTAGATTTACAATATGTGTAAATAATAGAGAATTATTAGATGAAATTTTAGATGAGCAAAAGATAAAAAACAAAGAACAAGTAATAAAAGAAGTAGATAAACTTGATAAATTGCCTGAAAAACAAGTTCTTTTAAACTTAAAAAAATTTAAAGCTGAAAAGCTCTTAAAAATATTTAAAAAACCAGAAAAATATTTTACAAAATATAAAGCTTATTCTGAAATTAAAGAATTAAAGAAATATTGTAATATATATAATGTTAAAATAGAATTTACTCCATCTCTTGCAAGAGGTTTAAGTTATTATAATAAAACTATTTTTGAAGTTAAAACAAAAGAAATGAAAGAAACAATAAGTGCAGGGGGTAGTTATATGTTTAATGGAATTCAGTCATCAGGATTTGCGTTTGGTTTAGAACGTCTTTCTATGCTTGCAAAAATAGAACTTGAAAAAGAAAAAACAATGATTATATCTCTTAATCAAGAAAAAGTTGCAATTAAATTAGCACAAAAATTAAGAGAAAATGGAGAAGAAATAACTATATTTTATGGAAAGCCATCAAAAGCATTAGAATATGCTAATTCTTATGATATTGGTAAAGTTATCTTTGTTGGTAAAGAAGAAGTTAAAAAAGGTAAATTTAAAATTAAAGATATGAAGACAGGGAAGGAGAAATTTATTAGTGAGAAAAATTTAGTATAATATCTTTATTTCTAACTTCTGGATGAAATAATACACCATAAATGGGTTTTGTTTTATGTATAACTCCTTGAGGATATTTAGTTTTTGCAAAAATATCAAATTCACTTGATACTACACTATTATTATGTAATGCATAAACTTTTTGTTTTTTATATTTTCCTAAGAATTCTTTTTTAAAATTAATCTCAATTTCACCTATTTCCTTATTTTTTATTAATTCACCATTATAGAAAAGACATAAAATTTGCATTCCAGCACAAATTCCTAGAATTGGTTTTTGATAAACTTTTAGCCATTTAAAATAATCTAAATTTTCTAAATATTCATTATCAATCAGACTTGTTCCACAGATAATAATTTTCTCAGCTTTTAGATCATTATCAACAATCTTCTTATAATATTTTGTATTAAATTTTATATTATTTTTACTTAAAATATCTTCTATTGGTTTTACAAATTCAAAATAATGGAGTTTTTCTTTTGAAATGTTAATTAAGAGAATCATTCTAATTTAATACCTATTGGGCAATGATCTGAACCCCTTATTTTATTTAAAATGAATGATTTTTTCACTTTTTTTATCAAAGAATTTGAAGTTAAGAAATAATCAATACGCCATCCAATATTTCTTTTTCTAAGATTATTCCAAAACCCCCAATAAGTATATTGATTAGGTTTATTATTAAATTCACGAAAAGTATCAATGAAGTCGTTATCAATGTATCTTTGAAAGCCATCAATTTCAACTTGAGTATATCCTGCAACTTTATTATAATTTGCTTTAGGATTAGCTAAATCAATACTTTTATGAGCAACATTTAAGTCACCACATAATATTACTGGTTTTTTCTTTTCTAGAAGTTTAAGAAATTTTAAAAATTTAATGTCCCATTCATGTCTTAAACTTAACCTTAATAAACCTCTTTTTGAATTTGGTGTATAAACATTTACTAAATAAAAATTCTTAAATTCCAATGTTAAAACTCTTCCCTCATTATCAAGAGAGTGTCCAATTCCTTTTAAAATAGATAAAGGTTTCATCTTTGAAAAAATGGCAGTTCCAGAATAACCCTTTTTTTCTGCAGAATTCCAAAAATGATAAAGATATTGTTTTAATATCTTATCTACTTGGTCAAAATGTGCTTTTGTTTCCTGTAAACATAATATGTCTGGATTTTCTTTTTTTATAAAATCTAAAAAACCTTTTTTTAATATAGCTCTTATTCCATTGACATTCCATGAAATTATTTCCATTTTATATTAGTTATATTACTCAAATCAACTTTATTTACATTTAAATTAGACAGATATTGTTCACACACATCTTTACCATTTATTTGTGCATTACAGGCTTTAAATTTTTTATCAACATCTTTCTTTGTTAATTTTACTAACTTCCCATCATAGCATTTGTGAAGACTAGTATTTTTAGGACATATTCTATATTCTCTTTCATCAATCTTCATTACCCAAGAATTATTAGACTTTGGTTCATCATAAAACTTAGTCTCTCCTATACTATATCTAAACTCCATAATAATTGAGTAAAAAGTTAATTTAAAAATTTTATGTTTTAAGAATATTCTCGATTATTTTACTTCTATTTCAATTCTCCATGAATTTTTTTCTCCGGATATTCTTGAATTAATAATTTTTAATGGTTTTTTAAATAATGGACAATTTAAAACAAATGTTTCTGCTTCTCCACCCTCAAATCCCAAATGAAATTTAAATTTTTTACTCAATTCTATTAAATCCTTAAGATTATTTTTATTTATTTTTTTCCCAAGCCATTTCTTATCTAATCCTTCACAAGCTACTTTTGTAATAATAATTTCAAATTTATGATCTAATAATTCTTCCCAATATTCAAATTCGTCTTTTTGCCATAAAGGATTAAAACATTCTAAATTAAGTTT
>CAZSNJ010000031.1:0-3390 GCA_964608525.1 Candidatus Woesearchaeota archaeon
TTTGAACTTTTTAGTATCTTTTAATATATTTTTAGATTAGAAGTGTAAGGATTTCTTTTGTAGATTTTTTTATAGAAAAAGTTTTAAACTATTTTTTATTATTTTCATGATGGATAATTGTGTGTTTTGTAATATAATAAAAGGAGATATTCCTACTAAAAAGATTTATGAAAATGAAAATTTTTTTTCAATTCCTGATGCAAAACCTATTGTAGAGGGGCACAGTTTAGTTATTTCAAAAAAACATTTTAAAACTTCTTTAGATTTACCAAATAGTTTAGGAACAGAACTTTTGGATTGTATTAAAAAAACATCTTTGAAATTAATTGAAGATTATAATGCAAGTGGATTTAATATTATGAATAATAATTTTGAATCAGCACAACAAATTGTAAAACATGTTCATTTTCATATTATTCCTAGAAAGAAAGATGATGGCGAAATAAAATTCATTAAGAAAGATTAAATGGCTCTGGGGAGAGTTTAATTTTTAGCAATTTTCCATAGACTCTTAAAATATTGGACAAAAGAATCAGCAACTTCTTCACTAGTAATTCTAATTACTAAAGGATCTTCTGTGAGTATAATTATACATGACTTATTTTTATACACCATAATTTCTGCAGGAGTTGATTGAGGTAAAAACTTTATATGATATTTTTTAGATTTAATTAAGAAATCAATTCTTTCTTTTCTTTTTTTCATTTCTTCATTAAAAATAATAGATGTAATAATACCATTCTCTGCTCTTCTTCTATTGTATTGTGAAAAGAAAATATCTGTTTGTTGTTCTTTTTTACCTTTACTTGCTCCAAAAATAAAGTTTTCATCTCCTGCACCACATTCATCTAGTAAATCTTCAAATATATTTTTTAAACCATTCCATCCTTGAAAAACTTCAACATCAACTTTTTCTCTAGAAGAATGAAACTGAGACATTAATAATGGCAAAATTGAATTGACAAATTTCTTTTCTTCATTTATTTCATGTTTTTTTGTTTCTAAAAAATCAAGAATTCTTTTTGGATTTGCTGGACTAAAATGAGTAACACCATTTTTCTTGACTTTAGAAATTATTCCCTTCTTAAGAAGCCTATTTGTAATATCATAAATATTAGAAGGTGAAACTTTTGATTCTTTTACTAAGTCTGTCTTTGTACATTCTTTTAATTCTAATAAAGCCCCATATACTTTTATTTCTCCATCAGTAAGTCCAATTCCTTTTAATTTAGATAAGTCCATAAAAAGTATATTATTAAACTAAATGGGATTTTTAAACAAAGAATATCTGAATTAGAAAGTAAATTTGGTAAAGGAAAAGGTGGGGAATATTTAACTGCTTGGCTTTCAATAAGTCAGGAGGTAGAAATTAGAACGAGTCATGTTTTTAGTGTTCTAACTTTTATGAGATGGTATAAAATGAATTTTAAGTGATTGTGTATTACAATACTCCTAAAACCCAAAACTTTATAAGTATTACTGTATTACATAGTATATGAAAGATATAATTAGTCTTAGAGGAGATAGAAATCTTTGGATTGATTTTATTGCTAAGATTAAAAAAGAGAGAAAGAATGTTTGGGAAGTTCTAGAAAAATTTATTAAATCTTATCTTAAGAAATAAAAATGTTTAATGTTAATGAGTTAAATCAAGATGAAAAATTTGCATTGTTAATTGGAATTTTGTTAGGGGATGGTTGTCTTTCAAGATATGTTACTAAAAAAGGTAGAACTCATTTTGCAATATCAATTGTTTGTAATTATCACGATGATATACCTTTTTTCAAAAGGGTTGTAGCACCTTTAATCAATTCTCTTAGAGAAGGAATGAAACCAGTTAGGATTATTGAAAGGCCTAAAAAAAGCACAGTTGAAATTTTGTTTTCTGATAAAGGATTTTTCCATAGAATAAATTCAATAGGATTTCCTATTGGAAAGAAAGGAGCAAGTATAGAAATTCCTAAAATTTTTTATGAGAAGTCTTTATTAAAATATATTGTGCAAGGATTTTTTGCAACAGATGGTTCTTTAGTTTTAACAAAAAATCCAAATAAGTTTTATCCCAGAGTTGAAGGCACTGGAATCTCTAAAAAATTAATCTCTCAAATTTGTTTTCATCTAAATGAAGGAGGTATGAGAGGATATTTTTACATAGCAAAAAGAAATAAAATGAATCATTTTGGAGAAACACGTCAACAACCATATAGGTTTCAGTTTAATGGAAAAAATAATCTTTTATTGTTTAAAAGATTAATTGGATTTGTTAATCCTAAACATGAAAAGAAATTCTTAGATTTTATTAATTATAATTTAAGATATGATCACATGTTAAAAGATAATGGTTTTTCTAAACAGAAGATACTTAGAGAAAAAATTAATTCTAAATTTATAGAAAAAATGGCTACACCGAGAGTCGAACTCGGGACCTCAAGCTGTCCCAAATCAGAGATTTTTGAACAAATCAAGTAAACCCTAATTCCATGAGACTTGCGCTCTTCCAACTGAGCTATGCAGCCAAAACTAAGAAATATAATCAATTTAAAAATCCTGCGATAAATATTAAAACCCGCTTTTATTTAAAATTAAATGGTTGTAGAAGAGGTTGTGAATGTTTCTGCAAATGTTCTATCAAATACTATTTTAGAAATAGGCAAGGTAGCCTTGTGGTTACAAGCTTTAGGCGTAATAATTGTTTTATGGATAATTTTTCAGATAATTTTGATAATTAATGATAGAAAAAAAAGAAAAGTTATTTACTCTATGAAAAAAGATATAATTAGAATTGAAAAAAAATTAGATAAATTATCTAAGAAAAATTAATCAAATTTATTTTCCTAGTAATTTTGATCTACTTATTTCCTCTTGTTTTTTTACTCGTGATAGAAATCCTGCTATTTGGTTTCTTAATTTTTTACTTGGCATAGTATTTCCAAGTACTTTTTTGTTCTTTTCAAAACTATCATTAAATTCAATACCTTTTTTGATTAAGGTATTTGCAGTTCTTCTTGTTAATTTTGATTTTATCTTTCCCATATCTAAGTATCTAAGTAAGGCTTTTTAAATATTTTTATTCTAACTTTTCTATTTTTGATAAATTTTTTATTGCATTAATTAATTCATTTAATTTTTTTGGTGTTTCTCCTAAACTTAGAATATTATAAGGAAGATTTAATTCTAAAGACTTTTTATGAGCTTTTATTAAATCAGATTCATTTATTCTTTTTTTATTATATGCAATTAATAATTGTTCTTTTTCATTATCTTTTATTTTTAATATAAGATGGTCTTTATTAAACCCCTCGATATCCAAGATTTCTATTGATTGTCTAAGTAAGAATTCTTTTACTTTATTAAAAAATTTCTCATTCTTTTTTTGAGAAGGTTTCTTTT
>CAZSNJ010000032.1:0-2650 GCA_964608525.1 Candidatus Woesearchaeota archaeon
GAATAGGAAAGTTAGTTGCAAAAGTTAAACCACTTATTGTTATAAAAGGCTAAAAATGATGATCTTAACATAGAAAGATATTTAAATACTTTATTACTCATATGAGTAATATGTTACTTAATAGAAATAAATTAAAAATTTTAATAGAATTTTCATCAGATTATAATAGAAAGATTTATGGAAGAAATATTTCTAAAAAACTTAGAATGAATCAAAAGACAGTTTCAAATACTCTAAATCGACTTGAGACAGAGCATATTCTTAAATTTACACAAGAAGGAAAAAACAAATATTATTATTTAAATGAATTTTATCCTTATATTAAAGAAGTAATTCAATTAATAGAAATACAAAGAAAAATCAATTTTCTTGAAAAATATAAAAAATTAAAAGAGCTTTTTTTAAAATTAAAAGAAAAAAGTGAAGGAATATTAGTCATCTTTGGAAGTTATGCTAATTTTAGTGCGACTGAAAAATCTGACTTAGATATTTTTATTATTGGAAAAATTAAAGATATTGAAGATTTAGAAGAAATTTATAATATAAAAATTAATGTTGTAAAATCTAAAAAAGAAAAATTTGATAAAAAAGAATATATTATAAAAGAAATAATTAAAAACCATATTATGTTGAAAGGTTTAGAGGATTTTATTGATTTAATATGGTAAGTCTGAAATGGTGTTGTAAGCAAAAAGATGGAATAAAGCTTATTGAACCTAATGATAATCTTGCTCAAGGTTATATAAAAATGGCTGAAGATTCTCTGGGAACAATGAACAGAGAAAGAAAATATAATTTAATGTTTGCAATTTCTGCATGTTATTACTCAATGTATTATTCTCTATACTCTGTTTGTATGAAAATTGGAATTAAGTGCGAGATTCATTCTTGTACTATTGAATTTATGAAAAAAATATTGGATAATTTTTATTCTAAGGAAGATGTGAAAATAATCAGAAAAGCATTTGATGCAAGAAATATTGCTCAGTATTATGTTAATAAAATAGTTCAAAAAGAAGACTCTGATTTTATAATTGTTAATGCACCATTATTTTTGAATAAGTCAAAAGAAATTTTATCTAAAATTAATGAAAAAGATATAAAAGAATTAAGAGAAGGATTAAAAAATTATAAAGGATGATAAAACTAAACTTTAAAAATTATAAAGAGAAATATTTGTTTTTTATAGCTTTATTTCTATTTCTTTTCTGGGTATTTGATTCTATTGTTACATTAATTTTTAGTACACCACTTAGATTATTTTGGTTTTGTAGTTTATCCTTATTAATTGTCGCGATATTAATTCTTATAAAGAAATCTGATATTTTACTTGGATTTCTTTCTGTTAGTTTAATATTTCAAGGAATATGGATAATTGATATCCTCTCTTGGGTTTTCCTTGGAAAAAATATCTTTTGGACTTCCTCTTATTTATTTTTACCAGAATTTCCTAAGATGGAGATTTTTTCAACAATGAAACATTTTTTTATGATACCTTTAGAATTTTTTGCTTTTATTTTTATGAGTAAATTACCAAAGAACTTTTATAATGTTGTTTTAAATATATTTTTATTTAGTTTAGGTTTTTTAGGATTATCTTTAATTTTCGGTCCGGAAAATAATATTAATTATGTTTATTATCTTCCTTTTAGGTTTTATTCTATCTTCCCTAATTATCTAATATTTTTCTTAAGTTATTTATTGTTTGTAATTGTTTCTGGGAGTTTAATAGGATATTTGATTTATTCTATTTTTAAGAAACATAAAAGATTATTTAATTTAAAAAGTTTAAAATTATACTTTTGGATTATTTTAATATTATGTTTTATTATCGCATTGAAAATAATCTCTTTTATTTTAGATATTAGAGGCTAAATTAAAAAAAGCTTATAAATTAGTTTTTCTTAAGAGGATTATGAAAAAGAGATTAGATATATCTAAGTTAATTAGTTTGTGTATTTTAATTTTATTTATTTTGATTATTTCATCAAATAATATTACTTCGAAGGACGTCCCTATTATTGGACCTCTTTTTGGAGGGGGCGGAGGTGGGGGCGGAGGAGATGGACCTCCAATTTGTGATCCTGCAACTCAATCATCTCCACATTGGGGAGTAAAAAATGGCGAATGCCTTAAATCATGTGGGGGTCTTGGAGGGACTGCTAATTTTAATGATCCTTGCTCAAATCATGGAATGGAGGATGCTGGAACAGCTTATGATGTAGATTATTGTTGTAAAGCTTCTGCCCCTTCTTGTTCCCCATCATGGAGTTCTTGGAGTTCTTGTTCTACATCATGTGGTGGTGGAACTCGAACTAGAACAAATGGTTGTGGAGGTTCAGAAACTCAATCATGTAATACTCACTCTTGTTGTTCTCCTGTAAATGGAGGATGGTCTTCTTTTAGTGAATGGAGTGATTGCTCTTCAGAATGTGATGGAACACAAGCTAGATCTAGAAGTTGTAATAATCCAACGCCTTCATGTGGGGGAAGTCAGTGTTCTGGAGATTCAACTGAAACACAATCATGTGGAGGATGTGATAGAAGATTTTATTGTAGTAATGGAGCTTGTACAAAGGATCAAGTAGCTTATTTTGCAGATACTAATAAAATATTTATAAATAAAATAGAAGTTAAATTAGGAGATACT
>CAZSNJ010000033.1:0-2648 GCA_964608525.1 Candidatus Woesearchaeota archaeon
AGATTGCTAATCTGGACCCTTCGGGGTGCGCAGGTTCGATTCCTGCCCGAGGCGTTTTATTTTTCAATCTCACTAGTTTTTTTATATCTAATATAAAGTTTATTTAGAATTTTAATAATCTCATTTCTTTCTTCTGCTTTTCCTAAACCTTTCCAATCTAGCATTGCAAAATCAACTTCTTCATCTGTTTTTTCAATTGCTTCCTTAATCATTTCTTCTGTTATTGGCAATATGTAACTTGGAATAATATGGGAAAGTGCAATATTTGAATTTATTTGAATTTTATTAAAATTTGGACAATAATGTGGACCTCCAATTCCTATTGCTATTTCATTATAAGGATTTTCTTTAAATTCTTCAATTGTGTCTTTTATTGTTTTTGCAATTACAAATCCTGCTTTTCTGTCCCCCCATTCATTTTCTGATGAACCTATTTCAATAAAAATGCATGGTTTATTTATTATTGGTCCATGATGAGTGCATTCGAGTGTAACTTTATAATCTTTTAAATGATATTGAATAGAATTTTTATTTAATTTTTCAAAGATTTGCTTTTGAAAAAATGCAGAGGTTTTAGAAAGCTTTTCTTTTATTCCCCCAAATTTTGCTTCTCTGTAGTTTCCTGGAGCATGAACTGATAAGGTTTTTTCTTTTTTTTCAGATCTATGACATGAGGCAAAAATAATAAAATCATATTGGTTGATTTTTTCTAAATCTAAATTTTCAGTATGAATTATATCATCATCAACTAAGTAAAAATCAAAATTACTACTATCTTTTTTAATAGATGAAATTACAGGGTTTTTTCTAAATTGTGATAATTGTGTTGTAATATTTATTCCTGCTTTATCCTTTTTACTTGCAATTATTAAATATTTTCTGTACATAGATTATTATAAAAAACAATAGTTTTAAATTTTTATTATTTAAATATATGTGAATCCACCATGTTTCCTTTAGTTAATCTTTTTTGAAGTTCTAGACTAATATCAGGATATCCTTTATCTAATATTTTCATTCCTTTATTAAGAGTAATTGGATTATTGAGGAGATTTGCTAAAGTTTTTAATCCTTTTTCACTTCTTAACATATTTTTTGCCCAAGTATCTTTATCTTTCATTCGATTTCTTAAAATTTTGTAAAATTCTGGAGTAATTACTTTTTTTTCTTCTAAATAATTCCAGGCATCTTTATTTAAATAAACAACTGCATGAGACTTTAATCCCAATTCTTCTATTGCTTGGGTTCCATTTTCCATTCTATCAACATAAAAGAATATGCCTCTTATTATTCCTTCTAATTTTCTTATTGCAGGAGCCCATATGTCTTTTGGTAACGAATCTTCATCATTTGTACTAGCAACATGATTAATATTTTTCTTATTAATATCTGCTCCAAAAATTCTTCCATCTTTACATATTTTTGCATGAGGCATTCTTAAAGCATATGCAACTGGATTTGAGAAATTCCAATCCTCTGATTCTCCACCAGAAATAACTCCTCCCCCAAGAAACCCCTCTCCTGTTATTAATTCTTTTAGAGAATTTATAGCTGTTTCGTAATCTTTTCCATTTTTTTCTACAACTATACTTTGAATATCATAAGGTCCTATTTGTCCAGAAGGATAAGGAAAAAAAGTATTTGTAAATTGAAGACCATCATTTCTAGACAAAATATCAAGATTTATCTTTTGCAATTTTCTATATCTTTCATACATTTAATTCCATTACAAATCAACTTTAAAAAATTGATTATCCTGGAAAATATATATAAAGTTAGATAATGATTATAACCTATGCAAGAGATAATAAAACTATTAGTTGGAGTTTTAGTTCTAATACTCGGGATTCCTATAGGGAATTATCTAGCTAAGATTACAAAAGAAGAATTAAAACAAGGAAAAAAGTGGTTTAAATTAATTATAGTTGTAAGTTTAATTGGAGCATTTATTAGTTTAATATTTAGAAATGATGCCATATTATTTAGTCTTTTATTTATTTCAATTGTAACATCTAGGAGTTTAAAGTAAGCTTAATAAACCTAATTTTTCTATTGTTTTTATGTTATACTTAATAGGATTAGGATTAAATATTGATGGAATATCAAAGTACGGGTTAGACGTAGTTAAAAGATGTAAAAGAATTTATCTTGAGAATTATACTGTTGATTTTCCTTATTCTGAAGGAGAATTAAGAGATGTTTTAGATAAAAAGATAATCTCTGCAAATAGAGAAAAAGTTGAAAGTTTAGAAATTGTGGATGTTGCAAAAAAAATGGATGTTGCTTTACTTATTTATGGAAGTCCACTTACAGCTACAACACATATATCATTAATTGAAGAAGCAAAAAGATGTAAGGTAAGATATCAGATTATCTATAATGCATCTATTATTGATGCTGTTGCTGAAACTGGTTTACAAATATATAAATTTGGAAAGATAACTAGTATGCCAAAATGGAAGAATAATTTTACACCAACTAGTTTTATGAAAATAGTTCAAGAAAATCAATCAATGAAAGCTCATAGTTTAATATTAATTGATATTGGGTTAGAATTAAAAGATGCATTAGAACAATTAATAAAATCAGCAAAAGAACATGATATAAGCCTAAAGAGAATTGTTTTATGTCAAAGATTAGGAACAAGA